>CBDUCC010000018.1:0-19950 GCA_965365555.1 uncultured Myxococcales bacterium
CCGCCAGTGGCTCGACGCGATACGCCGTCTTGGCCAGCTTGGGGCAAGCAGCTTCTCGATACCGTCGCACCGTCTACGAGCGGGGAGGGTTCTCGGGCACGGTGGAGCTAGAAGTTGCAGACATCAACGCCTTGCTCGACGATGCGCGGGCAGCGATCGAGCACAGCATCCGTCACAACGAACGCCCCGACGGCTTGTACCATGCGTACAACCTCATCGAGCTCGAGCAGGATGCGGTCGAGGTCGAGCGCCTCTACCCGATGCTCGAGGGTCAGGTGGCCGTACTCAGCTCTGGTGCCGTCAGTCCGGCGCGAGCCGTCGAGCTTCTCGAAGCGCTCTTCGAAAGCGACATGTATCGGGCCGATGCGCGGACGTTCATGCTGTACCCCGACCGCGAGTTACCCCGGTTCCTCGATAAGAATAGGATCCCTGCCGATGCGCTCGAGTCGGTTCCACTGCTTCAGCAGATGATGGAGAAGGGGGATGACAGCATCGTCCTCCGCGATGCGGACGGTACCTACCGCTTCAATGCCGATCTATCGAACGCCCGCGATCTCGCCGCCAGGCTGGACGCGTCGGCATCGGTGTACGGAGACGAGACGCGAGGCGCTCACCGATCCGTCCTCGAGCTCTACGAGGACGTATTCAACCACAAAGCGTTCACCGGCCGGTCCGGCACGATGTTTGGTTTCGAGGGCCTGGGGAGCGTCTATTGGCACATGGTCTCCAAGTTGCTCTTGGCGGTGCAGGAGAGCTTCTTCGCCGCCTCGGAGGAGGGTGCGGATGAACACACCCGCGAACGGCTAGGCCAGCTCTACTACCGGGTCCGCGACGGCCTCGGATTCAACAAGACGCCGCGGGAGTTCGGCGCTTTTCCGACCGACCCGTATTCGAACACGCCAGGGCACGCCGGCGCGCAGCAACCCGGAATGACGGGGCAGGTCAAAGAGGAGATCTTGTCTCGTTTCGGTGAGCTGGGTGTACGCATCGAGGAAGGTACGGTGAAGCTCGAGGTTGGGCTTCTGCGAGCCCGAGAGTTCGTCGCGCGTCCGAGCATGCTTCGTTTCCTCGATGTGGACGGACACTGGCAGGAGCTCACGCTCCCCGAATCCGCGTTGGCCTTCACCTGGTGCCAGGTCCCGTTCGTCTACCGTCTCGACGAGTCCGCGGAGCCGGCGATGACGGTCACCCTGGATGATGGCAGTCGCCAGACTCTCTCGGGACTCACGCTCTCAGCGGAGTTGAGCGCCGAGCTCTTTTCGCGGACCGGGCGCATTCGTCAGGTCGATCTGATCCTCGGAAAAAGCCAGCTGTTTACGGACTGAGGCGCCTCAGCTGCCGCCCGCGCCGGCCATTCCGCCGGCACCCGCGGCGCCACCCGAGCCGGCCGTACCACCCGATCCTTCGTCGGGACAGCCCTCGTTGATGTTGCCGCGCTTGGCGTCGAAGCTGAACACGATGGTCGTCCCAACGTCCGCCGGTGTGATTGTACGCTCGCGGAACGTGCTCGCCTCGACTCGATTTCCTGCTTCCTGTTCAGGGGCGTTGCCGTAGTCGCTGAAGATCACCAGAACCTGATCGCCCTGGGCACCGCCGCCTTCGCCCAAGGCGATGCTGGAGAAGCCGTCGGTGCCGTTGGGTGCTGGAAACGTACCGTAGCCGAAAAGGAAGGCGCCGGTTTCGCCGTCGAACACACTGCCAAAGACCACCCAGCCGACGCCCCAAGGCGGCGACGGATCATCGCCGAGCGCGGTCGGGCTAGTCTGGTCGAGAGACTCGAAGTCCTCCGTGTACTGCATCGCCGGGTCCACGACGACGTTGTCGTAGAATACTCCTGATGGTTCGAAGTTCGAAGCGGTAGCGGAAAAACCTACCTGCAAAAGCTGGTCGACGAGCTCGGGCACGATCTCGAGCTCGATCGTGTAGCGATTCCAGGTGTCCGGAATTCTCGTCGTATTTTGTTCCACGAAATTGGTCTGACTGAAGTTGTTGCTCGGATCGATCGTCTTGATGAACCCGTTGGCTGTGCTGTCGCATAGCCGGCTGCCCCCGGTGCCGCCCGTCCCAGCAGCACCGCCCATCCCTGCCATCCCGCCGATACCTCCGGTACCGCCCATGCCGCCCATTCCTCCCGTTCCACAGATGTTCGACGGAGGCTCTTGCAGCGGCCCGGTCTGGCAGCTCAGCTCGTTCGAGCAAAAGACGGTGCGGCAGACTTCGCCTTCACCGCAGTCCGACGAGGTCTCGCACTTTCTCAAGCAGACGCTCAGCGGAGGGGGCGGGGGGTCGTTCGGATCAAAGGTCGCGGGGACTCGCGTGAAGGTACAGATGTGATCCCTAGCGCACTCGTCTTCCAAGCCGGAGTTTTCACAGACCGTGCCGACCGAGCGGCACCCAGCCAGGTGCGACAGACCGATAAGAACCGCGATGAAAAAAAGCCACCGACGCACGATGGTCGAAGTTAACCACAAGCCAGAAGTCTAGGAAAGCCTCTCGGCAGCCAAAGTGTGATGAATACTTCAATCGCAAGAATCCTCCTGGCGGCTCAAGTCCCTCCCCGGGTTCGTAGTACAGCGCAGCCGAGGAACGTTTGGTTTGCCGCCCGAGTACATCTGTGAGATCTCAAACCCCGTCCATGAGGCGTCGATATGCGTTCGTACTGTTTTTCGGCGTCGTCCTACTGCTGGGCTGGCGATCCGAGGCGGGTGCGCAGCAGGAGCTCGTCTTCGGACAGGACGCAGCGTCGATCCAGTATACGCCTCCGCCAGAGCCTCCTCCGCCAAAGCGAACGAAGCTCAAGCAGAAGAACGAACAGAAGCCGAGCTATCGTCGCCCCTGGGCCAGCAACACGCGGCGCGGTCGATGGAAGGCCATCGGCCTCGGTACCGCAGGGCTCGCGGTCGGTTTCGTCGCGCATGAGCTCGGGCACGTCCTCGTCAACCTCGGATATGGGCGGTTGCCGGAGGGCGAGGGCTTGAGGTACGGCGGCATCATTCCGTTCTTCCGCATCTCTTCCGGGGTGAGCTGCAATCCTCAGGGGTGCTTCGACGATGACGGCGAACCGATCAAGGGCGGGCGTACCCGTGCGTATCTCGTCACGTCCGCCGGCTTCAACGTTCAGCACATCGTCAATGAGGTGCTGCTTTCGCTCGACCCCTGGATGCAGCACCACCGCTCGCCACTACAGAAAGGCATCCTCTTCTTCAACATGTCGCTCTCGATCGGCTA
Source organism: uncultured Myxococcales bacterium (assembly GCA_965365555.1). GTDB lineage: Bacteria > Myxococcota_A > Polyangia > Polyangiales > Houyiibacteriaceae > SG8-38. The sequence continues at coordinate 3,229 of CBDUCC010000018.1, forward strand.
CGCGCTTTCGACCTGGTTTCAGATCAAGCCACCGATCGGCGACATCGATGGCATGTCGCGGGCTGCCCAGATCAATCCGAACTGGGTCGCGTTGATGGTGATGATACCTACGGGGCTCGACATCTACCGGTTCTTCATGCCGAACTCGAAATGGGCGCCCTGGGTCAGTCGTAGTTCAAAGGTGCTGTTTCTCGGTGTGAGCTTCGTGTTCTAGGGAAGCGAGTCGGAGCGTCGTCCATCCATCGTAGTGGCGTGGACGGCCCCCTTCACTTCACCGCGAAGCCGAGCCAAGTCTGTCCTTGCGTCGTGGACCCATACCCCGCGCTCGTTCCCTGAACATCCGCGCTGGAACCCACGTTGCCAAGGCTGAAGGCGTACTCGCTTACCGGCAGAGGGGCCGCGCTCGTCACCTCCCAGCAGCCGTCCTTGATCTTCGTCAGTTTCAATGGGATCGACGTGTCGCCGGACTTTCGGTTCTTGCTACCACCGAAGTAATTGACGCCGCCGATCACCAGCTCGCGATAGGATTTCGCTGACTTGAACGCGTAGAGCCGGATCTGTTGAGCGGGATGCACCTCCGGGTCCATCGGTCTGAACGCGAACTTCTGGCCAGACTTGATCGTGACCTTGGAGCTCGTGCCCTCGAGTCTCACGCTACTGTCGTAGCCCCGGTAGATGCCCTTCTTCTTTTGTTTCGCCACGGCGCGATCGATCGTCAGCTCTTGACTCGACTTTCCGTCAGGACTGATGACGCTGACCATGTTCTTGAACTCCGGGCAGACGTCCTGAGCGCTTGCCGGCGAGGTGACAACGGCGAAAGCAGCAACGAAGAGAAGCAAAATCGTGGTCTTCATCGAAAGGCTCCTTGGTCGGGCGGTTCAGGGTGGAGTACCTGAAGCAACGCCGAATATCAATGGTGTCGTCCGAGGCGCATCCGGCGCACCCGTCGATGGTTGCGCGTGGCTAAGCTAGGAACTTGCCGCCGCGCAGACGCTGGGCTTCCATTTTTTCGAGCTCTCTCGAGCCTGAGATCACGATTTCCGGATCGGGGACGAAATCGAGGCTGTTGTCGAGCCGCTCGTAAGGAACGGAGTTCAAGATCACCTTGATCGCGTTGAGTCGCGCCTGGTGCTTGTCGTTCGAGCGTATGATCTTCCACGGGGCGTGTGTCGTGTGGGTTCGCTTGAGCATCTCGTACTTGACGGTAGTGAACTCGTCCCAGCGTTCCTGGGCCTGCACGTCGACCTCGCTGAGCTTCCACTGGCGAAGGGGGTCGGCCTTGCGTCGCTCGAACCGCCGAGCCTGCTCCTCCTTGGTGACACTGAAGTAGAGCTTGATCAGGACGGTGCCCTGGCGGACCAGGTCCTTCTCGAAGCCGGTGACGCCGCGCATGAAGTTCTTGTATTCTTTCTCGGTGCAGAACCCGAATACGGGCTCGACCATCGCACGGTTGTACCAACTCCGATCAAAGAGCACGACCTCGCCGCCGCGAGGGAGCCGTTGGATGTACTTCTGGAAGAACCACTGGGTCCGTTCCTGGTCGGTCGGCTTTCCTAGGGCGACCACCCGGTAGTGCTTCTCGTTCATGTATCGGGTGACCCGGCGAATCGTACCGCCCTTGCCGGCTGCATCCCGTCCCTCGAAGAGTATGACCATCCGTGTGCCACTGTCCTCGAGGTGCTGCTGCATCTTGATGAGCTCGGCTTGGTAGGGCTTGAGCTCCTCCTCGCGCAGATACCGGCGCAACGCCTTCTTCTTCATCGACGGCGCGGCGAGCGGATCCGGCGAGGGACCAAGCTGCTCTTCCAGCGTACTGACCTCTTTGAGGAGCTCGGCCGCGGCTTCCGTTCGCTTGACGTTGACCTCTTCCGCGGTCGGCGTGTCGCCGGCGCTCGGCTTGGCTTCGCCGTTGGTTCGGTCGCTAGTTTGATGATCGTCCATGGTCACTCGTCCTCAGCTTCAGTCGGGTGCAGCGACCAACGCGTACTTCAGTGATTTGTCGCTCGAGTCGTAGTAGCTGATGTGCGCCTGTCCGAGATCGTCGACCGCAATCGACGTGTACCGGCCCACGTCGTTGTTGGTGTCGAGCGAACGAAGGGTCCACGCTTGACCATTCTCCTGAACCGCATACTTCAGGTCTTTGTCGTCTTCGTCGTAGTAGCTGATGCGAGGCCTACCGAGATCGTCCAACGCGAGCGAGTTGTACTTCCCGACATCGCCATCGGAATCAACGGCCTCCGTCGCCCAGAAGCCGAGGATGAACTGGCTCGCATACCGCAAGTCCTTGTTGGACTCGTCGTAGTAGCTGATGTAAACGCGCCCGAGCCCGTCGATCGCGAGCGAGCTGTACTTGCCGACGTCGCCATTGGTATCGACCGTACGGGTCGCCCACGAGCCAGTCCCCAGCCGAGTCGCGTACTTGAGGTTCCGACCAGTCGATGCGTAGTAGCTGATGTGAACTCTTCCGTCTGCTTCGACGCCGATCGAGGTGTGTTGACCCACGTCGGTTGCGTCGTCGTCGTCGTCGTCGTCGCCGCCGCCGTCACCATCGACCGTCTCGACATTCCAGACGCCGCCCCCGAGGCGCCTGGCATACATCAGGTCTTTGTTCGACTTGTCGTAGTAGCTGATGTGCGGAACGTCTGCCGCGTCGAAGGTCAAGGATGCGTACTCACCAACGTCGCTACTGTCGTCCACGACCTCGATGGTCCAAACGCCCGCGGACTCCCTCCTGGCGAACATGAGGGTCTTGTCGCTCTCGTTGAAGTAGGCGATGTGGACGACTCCGGCGCTGTTCAGCGCAATCGACGTGTACTTGCCGACGTCGTCTGGGCCGTCCGGCGACTCTGAGGCCCATGACGCACCCGGGCCTTGCTCGGTGTAGATCAGATTGCGACCGCTCTTTCCATAGTAGGCGATGTACGCGCTTCCGCTTGCGTCCAGCGCGATCGAGCTGTGCTCTCCGCGGTCCCCCTGGCCGTCGGCGGTCTGCAGGTGGACCTCGGCGCAGGTCCCATCGTAGAGCGCTTGGCCCGGCGGGCAGCTCGTGGGACAGCATCCCTGGTCGCAGCGTTCGAACTCATCGTCGCAGACACAATCGCGAATGCCGAGGTCGCAGACTTCGTTCTCTTGAGGGCATTGCTCGTCGAGCTCGCAGCCAGGCAAGCAGTCGCCCGACGCGGCATCGCAGTAGGTGAAGCCGCTGCAGCCGATGCCGTTCGTCCGACAGTCTCCCGCGTCCACACACGCACCCGCTTCGCAGACGAACCCCGTCGGACAGGATGTCGAGCAGTCGCCGCAAAATGATGGGTCTTTCTGTGTGTCGACACAGCCGGTTTGGCATTGCTCGAACCCGTCGGCACAAACGCAGTCTCGTAGCTCGGGGTCGCACACCTGATTGTCCCCTTCGCATTGGCTCGTTTGCGTGCATCCTGGCACACACTCACCAGAGCTTTCGTCGCAGTACGAAAAACCGGTGCAGCTCGACGGATCGTTTCGGCAGTCCCCGGGGTTGACGCAGTCACCCGACTCGCACACCGAGCCGCTCGAGCACTCGGTCTCGCAGTCACCACAGTAGCGCGGGTCCGCATCCGTGTTCACGCAGTCCAGACCGCAAAGTGTGAGCGGCGGGCTGCAGTTGATTCCTCCGCCATCGGGATCGATGCCTCCATCGACGGGCGGGATGCCCGAGTCCGGCGTCATCCCTCCATCGCCAGGCGGAACACCGCCGTCCGGGACCCCCGGACCTGGGATTGGAATCCCGGCATCGGGTGGAAGCGCCCGCGGGTCGTCGATCGTCTCGAGCTCCTCGGCTGGGACGGTCTCATCGACACACTCAGGTGCGGCGCAAGAGACCCCGGCCGCGCATGTGCAGGACTGGCCCGATCCGCATCGCACGTCTTCGCATGCCTGGTACAGGACGATTCGCAACAGCCGCGTCTCGCCAGGAACGAAGGCCGTACGGACTCGCCGAGCCACGAGGGGCGAGTCACTGCTAGGGGCGAGGGCCTCGAGCTCGATGATGATCTCGCGATCCAAGTCGCCTTCTGCGGCGAGGATTCCGAAGGTGGCCGGCAAGGTGTGGACGTTCGACGCAGTTTCGTTCTCCTCGGCAAGCGCGAATACGCTGCTCCAGGTCTCGACTTCCTTCTGCGCCGTGCCATCCTCGACGAGCTTGAATACCCGCGCCCGGATCCGGTCCACCTCGGATGGCACCGCGTAGTCGGTGTCCATGAGTACGACTACCTGCGTGGATCCGCTCTGTGCGCAGCCGGCTCCCACGAGAGCCGCGCAAAGTGCGATGGCTAACAAGAAAAGTTGGGGGGAATACAAGACCACTAAGGTTAGCTGGTGAACTGGGGAGCGCCAATCCAGAAATATGCTTCGATTGCATGAATTGCGGTTGCTTCGTCTTGAGGGAACGTCAGAGATCTCACACTCTCTTCATTGCTTGGCATGACTCAGCTCGACCCCCTGGTACAAGAAGACCGGCTCCTCGCCGGTAAGTATCGCCTCGGCCCGATCCTCGGTGCGGGCGGTGTGGCGACGGTCTACCGGGCAAAACACATCTGGACGGAGCGCGAGGTGGCGGTGAAGATCCTCGACCCGAGCCTTCCGCACTTCGATCGACTGCGCCAAGGCTTTCTTCGAGAGGCGCGAGCTACGGTGCAACTCGATCACCCAAACGTGGTCGATGTGCTCGACATGGGCGAAGACGGCTGGGAGACCGTGTACATGGTCATGGAGCTGTTGGAGGGTCCGACTCTTCGCGACATTCTCTACGAGCACGGACCACTCGGCCTGGAAGACAGTCTTTCGATTTTGCTGCCACTCATCGATGCCCTCGAGAAGGCCCACGACCTCGGGATCGTCCATCGTGATTTCAAGCCCGAGAACATCATGCTGAGTCCCGACGCGTACGGCGTCGGCACGCCCAAGCTGCTCGACTTTGGCGTCGCAGAGGTCTTGCAGGATGCGAGGTTTGGAGGCCTCCGCGAAGGCCGCGACATCATCATGGGCACGCCTCAATACATGGCGCCCGAGCAAGCTCGGGATCAGCGGCGGTTGATCGGACCTCAGACCGACGTCTGGGGCGTCGGAGTCGTCTGGTACGAATGCCTCACCGGGCGTCCGCTTTTCGACGGTGACAGCGCCGAAGAGATCCTCAAGGCCGTCTGTGAGGCGGAGATCGAACTCGACGATGCGCCTCGCTCGGTCGCTCCGATCCTCGATGCCGCGCTGCGACGGCCCCCTCAGGAGCGGATCGAATCTCTGTCGTCGCTCAAGGCGCGCCTCGCGGAGATCGGTTTCACGATGGAGTCGACGCCGCCGCCGTCCGACACGCTCTCGACGCCGCCGAGCTCCAACGCGCCGGCGGCCAGCCCGCATCCAACCTTGGCCGGACTCGGTCCGAAGGCGCTCCTTCCGCCTGCGCCCGCCAAGCTGGACGTTCGGTCCGAGCCCGTTTCGGTCCCCTCCCGGTCCAATGGTCTGGTGGCGTTCGCCGGACTGGGCCTGGCACTCGCCGTCGCGTTCGCTGCCTGGTGGACGACTCGCGCTCCGGAGGAGCGACCCACGACGACTCAGGCTCCGCCGTCGGTGGAAACGACACTCGTTCCCGCGCAGGCAGAGCGGCCCGAGGCGCCAGCGTCCGATCTGGAGTTGGAGGTGCGCGCCGCAACCGTGCCTGAGGAGAAGCGCAACGCTGGCGCTCCATTGGCCGACACCGCCCCTGCACCCGAGGAGTCGCCGAGCGCCGATCCGAAGGCACCGCGGGAGGCTCCCGCCGCTGAGGAGCGTGCGACTGCCGAGCGTGCGACTGCCGCGCCCGCGACTGCCGCGCCTGCGACTGCCGAGCCCGCGACTGCCGCGCCCGCGACTGCCGCGCCCGCGAAGACAGAGCCCCCGCTAGAGAAGTCCGCGCCCGAGCCGCCTCGGGACAATCCGCCCACTGAGCAGGAGGCGCAAAGCGAGACGCCTGCCGCGGCTCCTCGCTCACCCCGCTCACAGCGTTCCTACCGCAAAGCTCCGGAGTTGGTGACCGAATGGTGAAGCTCCTCCTTCTCGCTTTGGCGCTCTCGATGGGTGCGACACCTTCCGCCTCGTTGGCACAAGCCAACGAATCGCGCGCTGAGCGACAAGAGGCACGCCGCCTCTTCGAACGTGGACTCGACCTCGGGCAATCGGACCGATGGGCCGACGCCCTCGCGGCGTTCCGCAGATCTGCGGAGCTCGTTCCGCGGGCGAGCACCTCCTACAACATCGCGAACGCGCTCTACCGATTGAATCGCCCGGCCGATGGGTTGCGTGAGCTCGACCGCCACCATGCGATGGCCGAAGCCAGCGGTGACGACGAAGCGCTGAGGCGTGAAGCGGACCTCCGGGTGTTGCTGGTGAGCGCGGTCGCCGAGGTGCGTTTCGCGATTACGCCGACCGACGCACGCCTTTTCATCGACGGTCAGGTGTCCTCGTTGTCCGGGTTCGAGAGAGTCGTTCGCCTGAATCCTGGCACACACTCGGTTCGTGTCGTTCGCGAAGGTCACTCGGAGGCGATACGCGATCTCCAGGTAAAAGCCGGAACCCGAGAGTACTATGCAATCTCGCTCGAGCGCGTGGCCACCGCCGAGCCCGAGCCCTGGGCCGTGTCGACGACCGGGGTATCGACCGCGGACCGAGCTCAGGACGACCGCAAGCCGTTCGTAAAGCGTCCCGGCTTCTGGGTCATGATCGGCGCGATCGTGGTCGTCGGCGTCGGCACGGGTGTGGCCGTCGCTCTCACTCGCAAGGACGATGCACCCGAGTGTGGCACGACCGGGAGCTGTGCAACGACGCAAGGGCTCACGGTTACTTCGTTCTGAGCGCTCGACGGCTCGGACCGTTCTTCCATCGAAGTAGAGGTCCGATGGCGTCCCGGTCGGCACCCGCGAGCGGTATCCTCGGAGACGGCATGTGCGAGGGCGGAGGCGCTCGTGCAGCCTATGATGGCCGGCGCCTCGTGGATCAGCGCGTCATCCTGCAGCGCAGCCACCATGAAGAGCGCGAAGTCCGTCCGGAGGGAGAGATTGCTTTCGAGGATCGGATTGCCGACATGACGGCTCCCCAACCGAAGATCTTGACTCGCGCCTTCCTCGAGGTTGCTTCCCCGGACGAGCGTCACTCGCCGATTGAACAACGATCGTCTTGTCGGTTAGCCTCGCCGTTCATCTCGGGAGAAGCGTCATGGGCATTTGTGAGGGAAGAACTGCACTGGTCACCGGTGCAAGTCGGGGAATCGGCAAGGCGATCGCGCAGCGCTTGGCGTCCGAAGGGGCCTCGGTCGTCGTCACGGCTTCGCAGCTGGGTCCAAAACCGAACTACGAAGGAAGTCTCGACGAGACCGTGGCGATGATCGAGGAGACCGGCGGTAGGGCCGCAGCCGTCGCCTGCGAGCGCGCTGACGCAGAGGCGCGCGCGGATTGGGTCGAACGCGCGCGCGCTGCCATCGGTGCTCCGATCGACATCCTGGTGAATAATGCAGCCAGCGCCGCGTTCAAGGCAGCCAGCCTCACGGAGCTCTCAGTCAGGCGCTGGACGTTCGAGGTCAACTTCCATGCGCCCATGGATCTGATTCAGCAGGCCTTGCCCGCCATGCGCGAAAAAGGGAAGGGCTGGGTCCTCAACATATCCACTGCAAGCTCATCTCAGCCCGCCATTCCTTATGTCCTTCCGCGAATGATCATCGATGCGCTGACGATCTATGGTGCGAGCAAGGCAGCGCTGGAACGCGCCACGGTCGGGCTTGCCTGTGAGCTGAGCGGGTCCGGCATTCACGTCAACGCCCTGTCACCGACGGCCATGGTCCTCACACAAGATGCGAAGGCTTTCGCTGGAGTACTTGCCGAAACCCATCCCGAACAAATCGAAAGCATGGAGAGCATGGTCGAGGCGGCACTCGCGCTTTGTCAGGGCTCGCTCTCCGGTCTTGCGATTCTGTCTCGCGACCTCCTCCACATGCTCCAGCGCCCCGTCCGCAGCCTCGACGGGCGCGAAGTGCTGAGCGATGCGTTCGCAGTGGAGGGGAGGGGCTAGCTGGGCGTCTCCATGGGCCACGGTTGAAGTGGCAAGAGCGACGCTACGCTCGTTTCACCCGACTCGATGACACCGCTCTTCGCGTCGGCGATCGTCCAGGCGAAGTAGGGACGATGGATCGGCTGGGACTCCACGAAGATGCAGCGGAGCTCGCCCTCTTCGTAGTGGCATTCCTTCTGAACGGCCTCCAAGAGCGCCTTTTGGTGTAGATGCCCATCGCCCATGTTCCACCCGAGTACGAGGCCTGCGATGGCCTCGCCGTCGTGGTACTCGTAGGCGTCGATGTCGTCGACAGCCTTCGGGATGAGCTCGTGCAGGATGCGCCCTTGGACGTGCATGGCTCGAAACACCGGCACCTTGGAGAGGATTCCGGTGATCGTTCGCTCGTCGTACATCGCACGAAGCTGAGCGCGGGTCGTGCGTGCAGGCTTCTTGATGTGCGTGTCCATCTTTTCCGCGGCGTTGCCCTTGAAAAGCCAAACGCTGTAAGCCCAGTTGCCCGCGTAGTACCTCATCGAAAGGAGGAACGACACCTTCGATGGGAAAAGGTTCCCGACCAACTGCAGCACGAAGATCGCGGTGACCAAGTAGGTGATGAGCCAGGGCGAACCGATGCTAAACGCGCTGACATCGGCGTACGCTCCGAACAAGACGAAACCGCCGTACACCATCATGAAGTTCCACTCGATCGGCACTCCGAGTGGCACACTACTCGTGATGAAGAAGTGGAACGCGAACATCACGCCCAGGGCCACCCAGGTGACCGTCCCGCCGTCACTCAGAAGCAACACGATTGGAATGCTCAGCTCCACCACGGTTCCGAAGTGCGCGAGGGCGGTGGCGAGCATCGACGGGTGCAGGTCGTCCGGGTAGTTCGCGAACATCGCTTTGCGAATCGATGGGAACAGCCGCGTCATCGGACTGGTGCTCTGCATCACTGCGATGACAGACGGAAAATGACGGTTGAGCTTCGATGTTGCGGCCCAGATCCAAATGGCGACCCAGACCCACTTCGTGCCCGCGATCCAGTCCGCGGGGAACAGAAAGCACACCAACGCCGTGAAGTAGTGCTCCGAGCGGGCGGTCAGGAATATCGTCGTATCGAGGACTCCGAGGATCGGCAACAGCACTGCAATTGGGGCGAATTGCTCGATGCCGAGGGTTGGAGAAACGAGGGCCATCAACAGGCTCGCCACCAGAGCCGCGAAGAAGCCGACGTCGGTCCAGGTTCGCTTCGTTCCACCGATGAGTGGCGCGCCTCGGAAGAAGGGCAGCTTGAGCGTGCCTGGGCGGAGGAAATGAAGAGCGCCGCCGATTGGCGGGTTGTAGCGGCCGGCGAGGGGACCACTGGCGCAGCCAAGACCCGAGACCTCGAACAACAGGCTCCAGAGCACGGCCTTTTGAAACGCGATTGGCTCGGCCCACCAGGCACCCATGTCGGACAGGTTGCCGACGCCCGGTGTAAACGAGCAAAACCAAGTCCACACCCAGACGTAGAACGCAACCTTGAAGACATAGAATAGATAGACGGGCGCAGGGGTTCCGTAGCCCTGCGTCACCCAGTCCTGGCAAGCCATTCTCAGCCGCTCGGGCCAAGGCTTCGTCTCCCACTCATCGATGTCGAACTCGGGGAGGATCGGATCCATCGCGCCCATCGGTGGACGAGATATCACATCTGGGGCGCCAATGGCCTTCGCTCTTCACCGCCGTCCGAGGATTCAGTGCTGGCCGGAGTCACGACATTGAAGTCGTCGAGGCCGATCTCTTCCTGAAGAGCAATCCATTCTTTGAAGTTGCCCGGAAACAGGAACGGCGCGTGGCCCTCGGCGTTCGTGTAGTAGCTCGAGCATCCGGGGTCGCCCCAGGAGAACTTCCCGAACTGCGTCTTCATCCACTGAAAGTACTCGTCGGTCAGATCCTGACGGACTTCGATCGCGCCGACACCCGCCTTTTGCATCTTGCCGATGAGGCCGACGATGGTCTTCACGTTGCGTTCTGCGGTGCGGAAATACGAAACGTTGAGGACGAGGCCGTTCGGGCCCATGCCCCAGAAATAGTTGGGAAACCCCGGTGCGGTGATGCCCTTGAAGGCCTTCGGGGCCGTCCCCATCGCCTCGGCGAGCGACTGACCCCCGACGCCGCGAATATCGATTCGGTCGAAGTCGAGAATCCGGTAGCCGGTCGCGTAGACAATCACGTCCACCTCGATCTCTCGGCCGCTTGCAGTGACGATTCCCGTTTCGGTGACCCGTTCGAGCCCCGCCGCGATCAATTCGACATTGTCCCGGCACAGGGCGGGGTAGAAGTCATCCGAGATCAGTCCGCGCTTGCACTGATAGTTGGTGTCGGGCATCAACTGTTCGCGGAGCACCGGATCGTCGATCGCACGGTCGAGGTAGCGCTTGGCGAACCACTCGAACTGCCGCATTCGCGGATGACCGAGCGTTGCGGCGTGCTCGACCTGTCCCATCAGGAATGCCTGCACACGCCGAATGCCTGCGATCACGAATGGGAAGCGCCGCATCGCAACCCTCTCCGCCTTGCTGTAGAAGCGGCGGTTTCTGGGCATGATCCAGTTGGGTGTTCGTTGAAGCACGGTCACCTGCTTCGCGACCTTCGCTACCTCCGGAACGATCTGGACAGCGCTGGCCGCAGACCCGACGACAGCGACGCGTTTTCCGTGGAGATCGACGTCGTGGTTCCAGCGGGCGGCGTGCCAACTATCGCCCTTGAAGCGGTCCTTTCCAGGAACGTCGGGATAGAGCGGGGTGTGCTGATTGCCCATCGCATTGATGAGGATGTCGACCTCGAACTTCTCTCCGGCCCCGGTCCGAACCTCCCAGTGGGAGCCTTTCCACTGCGCGCTTTGGATGGAGGTATTCAGGCGGGTGTAGGGCTCGAGTCCGAAGTCGCGCCAGCAGCGCTCGAGATAGGCTTGAATTTCGGCCCTCTCGACGAAGTTCGCGGACCAATTCGGGTTGGGCGCGTACGAGAATGAGTACGAGTGGGCCCAGACATCGCACGCGAGGCCGGGATACGACTGCACCTTCCAGGTGCCACCGGGAGCGTCCATCGCTTCGAAAATCGTGAAATGTCGATACCCCCGCTGCAGAAGCTCCCGACCGCAGGCGATGCCGGTCGGGCCTGCTCCAATGATACCGATTCGTGGCTCCCGTCCGCTCATCCGTTTACCTCTCCGCGATGGGGTTCGTTTGCGAGGTCCCTCTGTGTCTCGCGCGCTTCCAGGAACTCGAAGATGTCTTGCCGGAGCTCCGAGTATCCTGGGCGCCACTCCATGCTGAAGAAGCCATGAATTTCTCCCTCGTAGATCTTCAGATCGGCGACACCGGGAATGGATTTCAAGCGTTCGGCGCAGATGCGCGTCGAATCGCAGAGCCGATCTTTGGAGCCGGCGACTAGGAAGCTCGGGGGATAAGAGTCGAACTCGAGGTCCATCGGCGTGATGGCTTTGTCGGCTGGCACTCGGTCTTCGAACACGACTTTCCCTCCATAGCATTCGAGCATCAGATCGACACCGGGAAAGCGATTGCGTCGCGAGCTGAGTCGGTCGAGAATCCCATAGAGCGACACGACGCTTGCAATGGAGAGCGGGACCTTCGATGGCGCGCCCGGCCCGAGGGCACGCAAAAGCTCGGGGTTGCGGCTCAGGATGCCGAGCATCATCACCAAGTTTCCACCGGCCGAGTCACCCATGAGATGCACCCTCTGCACCTCGGGGTTCTGCTCCCGAATCCAGCGTAGAGCGTCGAGGAGCGAAAGAAGCATCCCCGGGTGCGGATTTTCGGGAGCAAGTGGGTACTCCAGATTGAACACGGGATAACCCGCTTCGGCAAACTCGATCAGCGCCCGCGTGTAGAGCTCCTTCTTCATGATGATCCACCCGCCGCCGTGAATGAACACGAGGGGCGCGCGCCTCGGTGCGTCTGCGCGGGCGGGGATCAGCTGAAGGTTTTCGTCCGGGTGCGAGCCATAGCGATGCAGAGAAATCAGCTTCGGTGGCTTCGGGAGCGGTCGAAGCTTGTTGATCACCAGGAAGAACAGCGCGATGAGGCGAGCTGCGAGGAGATCGATGCGGCGTCGGAAGCTGAGCGGCGTCGCTGGAATCGAATGAGCCATCTGCGAACGAAGTGAACGAGTACCACAGGACCACGAGTGGCGGAACCGGATTGCTCCGGCGTTACAGAAACTGATCTCCGGGCCGACCGATGACCCGTGCATGATCACGAACTACGCATCCCGTGCGCGGCTCGTCAGCGCGTACTGCTCTGAGTATCCCACGGCCTTCTGCGATCTCTCCGACGCGCCCTGCGTCTTTCGCGTGGTGGGCGAGTTGCCGGTCCTCCGACGAACCATCGCGATCGTCGGAACTCGACGGGCAGACGACGAGGCGCTCGATTGCGCCCACTCGATCGCGAGAGAAGCCGCTCTTCGCGGGATCGTCGTCGTGTCTGGCGGTGCAGTCGGAGTCGATCGCGCCGCGCACGAGGGAGCCATCGACGGCGGAGGCCGTACGATTGTCGTTCTTCCGACCGGGCTGGATGCCCCGTATCCGGCTCGCAATGCCGATCTCTTCGCTCGCGTCGTGCACTCCGGATGTCTCCTGACGGAGACCGATGATCGGACTCCGCCGCAGTCCGGACGGTTCCTTACCCGCAATCGCTTGGTGGCCGCTCTCGGGCAGTCGCTCGTCGTCGTGCAGGCCCCGGCACGCTCGGGTGCCCTGTCGACTGCGCGGCTCGCTCGCCGCCTCGGGCGCAAGGTTTTCGCGGTTCCTGCTTCCCCTTGGGATCCGCGAGGGTCGGGCAATCTGAGGCTGCTCGAAGGGGGTGCGAGGATTTGCGCCCGTCCGGCCGATGTCCTATCCGAGACCGGACCCGCGGGGGGAGGCGTTCGAAAGAGCCGAGCGGCCTCCGCTCCAGAAGCGAACGATTTCAGCGACTTGAGCCATACGGAACAGAACATCCTTCGCGAGCTGAGCGGCCGCGCACGGCACGCGGACCAGCTCTGCCAGAGCACCGGAATTCCGGCGTTCCAGGTCCAGCAGTCTATTCTCCGGCTGCTCGTTCGGGGCCTCGTCGAGGAGAAGCCAGGGGGCCGCTACCAAAGTTGCCGAGCCCACAGGAAGCCTTAGTAGAAAGAATTCGATGGCCAAAACCCTCCTCATCGTGGAGTCCCCTGCAAAGGCGAAGACGATCAAGAAGTACGTTGGCGACGGCTACGAGGTTCTCGCGTCCAAAGGCCACATCAAGGATCTGCCAAAGCGCGGAGGCGTCGACATCGACGACGGCTTCCAGGAAACCTACGAGCTGCTCGAGGAAAAGGGCAAGCCCGAGGTCGTAAAGGCAATTCGAGCCGCTGCGAAGAAGGCCGACAAGGTCCTGCTCGCCACTGACCCCGACCGTGAAGGCGAGGCGATCGCCTACCACCTCATGGAAGTGGCCGCCAAGGCGAACAAGGACGCCGAGATCCAGCGTGTCCTCTTCGAAGAGATCACCAAGCGTGGGGTGAAAGAGGGCCTCGAGCACCCGCGGGCGCTCGACTCGAACCTCTACGAGGCTCAACGGACGAGGCGCGTCCTCGATCGAATCGGGGGCTATCCACTCTCGAGCCTTCTCTGGAAGAAGCTCGCCTTTGGACTTTCCGCGGGCCGCGTGCAGACACCGGCGCTCCGCATCATCGTCGATCGGCAGCACGAGCGGGATGCGTTCGTGCCCGTCGACTATTGGCTCGTCGATACACGCCTCAAGGGCGAGAAGCCGCACTCCTTCATGGCGGGTCTTCAGAGCGTCGATGGCCAGAAGCTCGACAAGGTGGGCTCGAGGCTGGCCGTGCTCACGGAGAAGGACGCAACTGCGTACGTGTCCGACCTCAAGACCGCCGACTATCAGGTCAAGGCCATCACGAAGCGAAAGGCGTCTCGCAAAGCGCCCGCGCCGTACACGACGTCGAAGCTCCAGCAGGACGCGGCCAACCGGCTCAGCATGCCGCCGAAGCGCACGATGCGTATCGCGCAACAGCTCTATGAAGGTATCACGCTAGGCCGCGGCAAGAACTCCGAGACCGTCGGTCTCATTACGTACATGCGTACGGATAGCGTTCGACTCTCTCCCGATGCGGTGAACGAAGCGCGCGCGTACATCGGCAAGAAGTTCGGCAAGGAGTTCGTTCCGGAGCAGCCCAACATCTTCAAGACCAAGAAGCAGAACGTGCAGGACGCTCACGAAGCGATTCGACCGACACGTCTGGATCTGCCGCCCGAAGAGGTCAGCAAGTACCTCAAGGACCCGCAGCGCAAGCTCTACAAGCTCATCTGGGATCGATTCATCGCCTCTCAGATGACCCCGGCCGTGTTCGATCAGACGGGCGTCGAGATCGAGGCGACTGCCGGCGAGCGCCGCTACGGGCTCCGCGCGAGTGGCAGCGTTCTCAAGGTGCCCGGCTGGCGCGCGGTCTACGGAGCGCTTACCGAGCTGGCCGGCGAGGAGCCGAGTCCTTCGGACCGGACGGACGACGACAGCCTTCCGGAGCTTGCCGAGGGCGAGGTTCTCCACCTCGTGATCCCGCCCGGCGCCGAGATGCATGCCAAACAGACCGAGCCGCCCCCTCTGTTCACCGAGGCGACCCTGGTCAAGAAGCTCGAAGAGGAAGGAATCGGCCGTCCGAGCACCTACGCCGAGATCATCAGCAAAGTGGAGCAGCGCGCCTACGTTCAGAAGGACGGCAACAAGCTCGTCCCAACCCCGCTCGGCACGCTGGTCATCGAGAAGCTCGTTGCGGACAACTTCGACCTGGCCGACATCGGATTCACCCGGAAGCTCGAGGACGACCTCGATGCCGTCGCGGAGGCGCGAGCCAAACGGCTCGACGTACTCCAGCCCTTCCACGAGCGGCTCCAGGCGCAGATCGAGCGAGCCGTCGAGCACAAGGGTAAGTGGTGGCCGGAGCCTGTCGAGATCGGAAAGGACTGCCCAGAGTCGGGCGACCCGCTGGTCAAGCGCTGGGGTCGCAATGGGCCTTTCATCGGTTGCAGCAAGTACCCGGAATGCCGGTACACCCTCAACATCGGTCCGGACGGTGAAATCGAGCCTCCGAAGGAGCCCGAGCTCACCGACTACGATTGCCACGAGTGCGGCGCGAAGATGAACAAGCGCTGGGGCCGCAATGGTTGGTTCCTCGGCTGCTCTCGCTATCCCGACTGCAAGCACACCCGACCGGTGCCGCTTGGATACAAGTGCCCGAAGTGCAAGACCGGTGACATCATTCCGATCAAACCGAAGGGCCGCGGCCGCCCGTTCTACGGGTGCACCAACTACCGCTCCGACGACCCATGTGATTTCCGCGTCTGGCAGAAACCGATCGGCGAGGCCTGCCCGAAGTGTGGCACGGAGTTCTTGATTCCAAAGGGCGGCAAGAAGAACCCCAAGCTTGAATGCGTGAACGAGACCTGCGATTTCGAGCGCGTGTACGACCCAGACGAGCTTCGCGATGAAGAGGAGTCTCGGGACTCTGCGCCTGCGGCCGACTCCGCGACGGGCTAGAGTTCGGCCGTGGCCGAGGTCATCGTCATAGGGGGAGGGCTCGCCGGTACGGAGTGTGCCTGGCAACTCGCGGAGCGCGGCCTGCGCGTGCGCCTCATCGAGCAGAAGCCGAGCGCCCGAACGCCGGCGCAGCATTCGGACCAGATGGCGGAGCTGGTCTGCTCGAACTCGTTTCGCGGCGCGGCCCTGCACAATGCGGTGGGTCAACTCAAGGAGGAGATGCAGCGTAGCGGGTCACTGGTCATGGAGGTCGGTGAGCGTCACCGCGTGCCCGCTGGTGGCGCATTCGCCGTCGATCGCGAGCAGTTCAGCTCCGAAATCACTCGCCGAATCGCGGCACACCCACTCATTGAAGTGGTTAATGAAGTGGTCGACCGGATTCCCGAGGAACGGCCGGTCGTGATCGCGACCGGTCCGCTCACTTCGGGCGGCCTCGCCGACGACATTGCCGCTGCCGTCGGCGCCGAGCACCTCTCGTACTACGACGCCATCGCACCCATCGTGGCAGGCGACTCGATCGATTTCGACAAGGCGTTCCGTGCCTCCCGCTACGACAAAGGCGGGGACGATGCCTACGTGAACTGCCCCCTCGACGAGGCACAGTACGAGGCGTTCGTCCAGGCCCTGCTGGACGCGGAGAAGGTGGTTCCAAAGGAGTTCGAGAACGTCCGCTACTTCGAGGGATGTCTTCCGGTGGAGGTGATGGCCTCACGCGGACCGAAGACGCTCTCGTACGGCTGCATGAAACCAGTCGGGCTCACCGATCCACGGACCGGTCGATGGCCCCACGCCGTGGTTCAGCTTCGTCAGGAGGACGAGGCGGGGACAGCTTTCAACATGGTCGGGTTCCAAACCCGCATGAAGTGGCCCGAGCAGAAGCGCGTGTTTCGGATGATTCCCGGCCTCGAGAACGCCGAGTTCGAGCGGCTCGGCAGTGTCCATCGCAACACGTTCGTCGATTCGCCCAAGGTGCTCGACGACGACTTGGCCCTCGTCACGCGCCCAGGGGTCTACCTGGCCGGTCAGATCTGTGGCGTCGAGTGCTACGTGGAAAGCGCCGCCTGCGGCATGCTCGTTGGCATCAAGCTGGCGCACG
>CBDUCC010000019.1:0-19004 GCA_965365555.1 uncultured Myxococcales bacterium
GTTTCTTTTTCAATATCGGCGAGCAGCTCCGACGCGAGCCGATGCATCCGCACTTCGGTGTACCGCATGGCAGCAGCCGGATCGCCGTCGATGGAGCCGAAATTCCCCTGCCCGTCGACGAGCGGGTACCGCATGGAGAAATCCTGCGCCATGCGCACGAGCGCGTCGTACACGGCGGTATCTCCGTGGGGATGGTACTTACCGAGGACGTCACCCACGATTCGGGCGCTCTTCTTGTAGCTGGTGTTCCAGGTGTTCTTCTGTTCGTGCATCGAGTAGAGGATGCGCCGATGGACGGGCTTCAGGCCGTCGCGGACATCTGGAATCGCACGTCCGATGATCACGCTCATCGCGTAATCGAGGTACGAGCGCCGCATCTCGTCTTCGAGCGTGACCGGCTGCTTCTGTGGAGTTTCCGCCATGAACTACTGCTCCCAAGCGTCGCTCCCCTGCACTGCGACGCGGGCGCGAAGCTACCACGTGCGCCCCGCTCCTGCACGCACTCTCAGGTACTTGGAACTGCTGTTTTTTGGCTGCTTCGGGGGAAGTTTCGTAAACCCGGAGAACGACCCGAAGCGGAGCGGGAGATGGACACGGCAATGCGCGATCTGGAACTGATCGAGGAGCGATCTTCGGACGAGGGGCGAGGGGTTTTGGTGCTCTCAGGTGTCGGCTTGGTCGCCGCACTGGGCATCGTGATCGCGGCAGTCGCCGCGGTGCCCAACAGCGTAGAGTCGACCGTCGAAGATCCGCTTCAGATGCTCGCGATCGCTCAGCAGACCGAAGCGGAGGCCTCCGTCCCGGCGGAGGATCCGGAGATCAAGCCGGAAACGCTTAGTTTCCCGGCAACGCTGACGGACACCCGACCCGAGGTGGCGGTGGCGGTGGCCGCTGCCGCGGCAGAGCTCGAACACCTGGATCCGGTGACCCGTCGTCCGCCGCCCTCGGACATCGCTGCAGGCCTCCCGGCTGCGGTCACGGCCGGACCGGACGGTGAGGTCGTCGAGATGGCCGCGAAGCACGACCGCCTCGTCGCCGCCACGGTGCCGGAGCACACACGCTCCGCGCCCGCCGGGTACGAGGGTCGCTACACGCTCCAGGTGATCAGCTACGTCGACCCAGCAGAGGCTCGCATCTTCGCAAGCGCCCTACGCAAGCGCGGCCACGCAGCATACGTGACGACCGGCACCGTCGAGGACCGCGGCACACACTGGCGAGTTCGAATCGGACCATTCGAGACGCGGCAAGAAGCACAAGACTATCGAACGACGTTCGAACGCGAAGAAGGCATGAACACCTTCATCGTCCGCAACAAAAGCTGAGCCAGCCCGGGGGGACAGGAACCCCCTCTCCAACCTCAACGATTCTAGACAGTTGCGACCCGGACCGCGTTTTCTCGTGGTGCCGGATTACCACAGTCGGGTATGAATTCGCAGTTCGGTCCAGAACACCTTGAAATGCTTGGTGTTTTGGACGTCATGCCTGTCCCCTAGGGGAGCTCTTCGAGCCAGGATGGGTCTTCGAACCACTTCTGACGGAGCGCGCTGAGGATGCCGGTCGCCTCGATGGCATCGATGTAGTTGTCGATCAGGTTGTAGAAGCGAGGGTCCTTCGCGGAGACGGCGATGCCCATCGGCTCGACCGAGAGGGGCTCTTCCAGGGTGACCAAGCCGGCGTCGGGATTCTTGAGGATCGCCAGGATGCAGGCCGGGAGGTCGGCGATCATCGCGCTCGCAGAGCCGTCGATGACTTTGGCTACCGCAACCTCGTAGTTGTCAACCGTGATCAGCTTCGCCTTCGGCACGTTCTTCTTCACGAACGCGGCGCTGGTGGAGTTCTTGAGAGTCACGAAGCTCACGTCGGGGCTATTGATGTCGTCGACCGTCTCGGCGCTCGCAAGCGACTTCGAGGCCGTGACGAGCGACTTGCCCGAGAGCAGGTACGGCCCGACGAACAAGAAGTCTTTGGTGCGCTCCGCTGTGATGTCGACGCCCGACATCACCATATCGACCTGACCCTTCTTGAGCGCCGGGAGTAGCTGCCCGAACGGCTTCTGGACCAGCTCCACCTCGAGGCCGAGCGCGTACGCGAGCCCCTTGGCAAGGTCGACTTCCAGCCCGATCATCTGCCCGCCCTTGCTCTTCACGTTGAGCGGGGGCTGGTCCGCGGACATCCCCACCCGAAGCTTGCCGCTCTTGACGACCCGATTGAGGACGGGTTGCGCGCTCGAAGCGCTCGCAAGGAGCAAAGTGAATGCCGTGAGGGCCGCGAAAGCCGCGAGTCGAATCCGTGTGAACATGAAGCTTGCCTTTCCTGGGAGGTGAAACGGGCGGGAGCCTACACCAGGGACGACGCGCCGCAATGCACGAATCGAGTCGCGCACCCGGGGGATTCAGCCGATTCGCCCGCGGCTACCGAACGAGGTATTCGCGAAGGGCTTCTTTTGCCACGTAGCTGGCCTTGATGTGCCACTTCGGCTCGTTCACGACGAGTGCGGCCACCGCGATCTCAGGGTCGTCGACTGGAGCGTATCCCACCCACCAATTGTACGTTCGGTGTGGATTGTACCGGCTGAGCGTCCCGGTCTTGCCAGCGATTCGGACGCCCGGAACGAAGGGACGGCCGCGCTGGTCCCAAAACGCCTTCTTGGCGGTCCCCTTGGTGACGGTGTTCGTCATCATCTCCCCCGTCAATCGCGCTGTCTCGCGAGGGAGCACTTGTCGAAAGGCCCGAGGCGTATGCCGGTACAAGGTCTCGCCGTTCGGCCCCTCGATGTGATCGACGATCGCGGCGTAGGGCATCTGGCCGTCGTTGGCGATCGTGGAAGCCAACAGCGCACCGTGAAGCGGAGAAAGCTGACTGTGCCAGAAACCCGCTGCCATCCGTGCCCGTTCGAGCCGGCTGTCCGGCACGTCGGCAGGGCTCGGCGTAGCCGGGAGGTCGAATGGTAGACGCTGCCCAAACCCGAACGCCGAGACGTACTGGGCCATCCGGGCCGAGTCGATGTGGCGATCGGCGAGCTTCGCAAACACGGCGTTGATCGAGTAGCCGAGCGCATCACCGAGCGAGGCGCACCAACGATCGCGTTTTGGGCTGTCGACGAGGTCCGCGGGCTCCAAGCCGCGCATCCCTCCCCCGTAACAGACTGAAGTCGAGCTTTTCACGCCTGCGTCGAGCAGAGCCGATGCAGTGACGATCTTGAACACCGAAGCCGCTGGCGGCGAGGGATCGGTGACGACGCGCGGGCTTCTGCCCTTGCCTGCCTCGTGACCGACGAACGCCAACACACGCCCGGTCTTCGGATCGATGGCTACCAGGCCTCCTTGCGGCACGTCGTACCGCGCGAAGAGCGACTCGATGTGCGATTGCAGACCGGAGTCGACCGTGAGTACCGCCCGGGTGCCGTCGCGCCTTGGAACGACCACACCGGCCCCGGTGACGCGCGCCTTGGCGACATCGATGTCGGAGAAGGGAGGCGCGACCACGCGGGTCACGTGGGTGGACGCCCGTTGAGCAGACGGTGGGCTTGCCGTCAGCGCTAGCGGAGTACCGAGGACGAGAGCAAGGCTCGCCAGTCCCCAAAACCAGGAGTGACCCATCACGTCGCGCACGGGCGTACGCTAAAGAACCCGGGCCGGGCGGTCAACAAACCCAGGCGTCCGCTCTCACTGCAATCCGCTGCGGGGTTTTACCCTGGGACCCGAGCGCAGGTTATATTGGCGGCGTGTCCTTTAAGGATGCAAGCACGAGCGCGAGTCAGACGGTTCTCACCGACGTGGGGGAGGCTCGCCAGCCGCGTGCGCCCAAAGCCAACGGTTGTCTGATCGTCATCTACGGACCGGATATGGGACGTCGCGTTCAGGTCGGCACTGAACCGGTGAGCATCGGTCGGGCTGCGCAGTGTAGCGTCCAGATCGACCAGGAAAGCGTCTCTCGCAACCACTGCGAGATCCGATTCAACGGTACGGAGTTCCTCGTGCACGATCTCGGCTCGACGAACGGCACCTACGTCAACGACGACCTCGTCACCCACGAAGGGCGCCTACGACACGGCGATCAGCTCAAGGTCGGCCGAACGATTCTCAAGTTCATCATCGGCGACGACGTCGAGGTCCAATATCACGAAGAGATCTATCGCCTGATGACGACGGACGGGCTGACGCAGCTTCACAACAAGCGGTACTTCGACGAAGTCCTCGACAAGGAAGTCGCTCGGGCGAAGCGCTACAAGCGGAGCTTCTCGTTGCTCGTTTTCGACATCGATCACTTCAAGCAGATCAATGATCGATTCGGACACCTGGCAGGTGATGCGATTCTTCGTCAACTGGGCGCCGTCCTCAAGGGACGCTTGCGGGTGAACGACCTCCTCGCTCGCATTGGAGGCGAGGAATTCGCGCTGATCACTCCCGAGGTCGGCATCGAAGGCGCGAAGGAGCTCGCCGGAAAGATCAACCGACTGATCGCCGACACGCGATTCGAGTTCGAGGGAACGCAGGTGGACGTTACGATCAGCGTTGGTGTCGCAGAATGGCAGCCCCACTACGAGGATGCCTGGGATCTACACAAGGAAGCCGACGACAAGATGTACGCGGCCAAACGAAGCGGCCGCAATCGCGTGTGCGGCTAGCCAGCCCGGTTCGCCGTGGACGCGCCGCGCTGGTCAGGCGCCTTCGGGGACGTGGAAACGATGCGACCCGCCAACTCAGCGAATGCCCTGACGATAACCGGGAACGACGCACCGGTCTGACGGCCCGTCGATCGCGGATAATGGGTCACGGGGTATTGCCCGATCCGGAGCTCGCAGCGGCGTGCCTCCGCAAGAAGCTCGGCACTGATCAGCGCTCCTTCGCTCGTCAACTCGCTCGACCGGATCAGACTCTGAGGTAGAAGCTTGAACGCACAGTTGGCGTCTCTCACCCTGAGCCCGAACACCCCGTTGACCAGCAGAGTCCAGGTGCGCCCCCAGAGCGCTCGCCACCACCCGTCACTCCGATCGACTCGATAGCCCGCGACGACATCGTGATCGCGGAGTAGGTGAACGGCATCGGCGAGCTCGCCCAGATCGAATTGCCCGTCCCCGTCCGTGAGAAACACCTGGTCCATGCGAGAGAGAGAGAGACCCGATCGTACAGCCGCTCCGTATCCTCGATTGCGGGGATGCCGGAGGATCACCAACTCAGGGACACAGGTTCGCAGCTCCCTCAGAACTCGGCTCGTGTCATCCGTGCTTCCGTCGTCTACGACAATGATTTCCAGCTCCGTGGCGAGCGTTCTGCCCACTTCCGCCGCTTGAGCGACCACTTGGGAAACGTTGCCCTCTTCGTTGAAACAGGGAACTACGATGGAAAGGCGCATCGCAACGGAGCGTAATGCGAGCTGCTCGACCCTTGCCAGGGAAATAGTGCGTGGCTATGTTCGCCCCAGTGACCCGAAAAGGCTTGGGTTCTCACTAAGTTGGAGTAGAACGACCGCATGAGCGACGAAGAGGAAACCATCGCATCGATCCCTCCCCCAGACACGGGTGAGATCGAGTTCGGAAACGAGCTTCCTGTCCTTCCGATCCGGAACGCGGTCCTGTTCCCAGCGGCCGTGGCCCCGTTCGACGTGGGAAGGGAGAAGTCCGTCGCGCTCGTCGAGGATATCGAGAATCTCGACCAGCCGGTCATCGCGATCGTCGCCCAGCGCGATCCCTCCACCGACGACCCGGGTCAGAACGATCTCTATCCGGTCGGCGTAGCAGCCCGGGTCTTGAAAGCGCTGAAGCACAGCTCCGGCAACTACAGCCTGATTCTGCAGGGCCTCGTCCGGATTCGGGTCGAGCAGGTCGTCACCGCCGAGCCGTACATCCGCGCTCGCGTCTCCCGGCTCGACGAGCCGGGCACGGAGGACGTCGAGAGCGAGGCGCTCGCGATGAGCCTTCGCGACATTGCCAAGCAGGTGATTCAGCTGATGCCCGAACTGCCTCGGGAGGCGGGCTCGCTGATCGACTCGATTCAGGAGCACGGTCAGCTTGCCGACCTGGTCGCAGCCAATCTCGATGCTCCCGTCGACGAGAAAGCGCAGCTCCTCGAAACACTCGATGCCAAGGACCGCATTCGAAAGGTGTTGAGGCTCCTCACCCGGCAGCTCGAGATTCTCAAGATGAGAGAGCGGATCAACTCTCAAATCAAGGAGGAGATGGGCAAGAACCAGCGTGAGTACGTCCTGCGCCAACAGCTCAAGGCGATCAAAGAGGAGCTCGGCGAGGAAGAGGGAGATCAGGGGGACCTCGACATTCTCGAGGAGCGAATTGCAAAGGCCGACTTGCCGGGCGAAGCGGACAAGGTGGCGCACAAGCAACTCAAGCGTCTTCGGCAGATGCAGGTGGGCTCGGCCGAGTACACCGTGGTTCGGACCTACATCGACTGGATTCTCGACATCCCGTGGAGCAAGCAGACCACCGACAACATGGACATCGCGGCGGTCCGGAAGGTGCTCGATGAAGACCACTCAGGACTGGAGAAGGTCAAGAAACGCATCGTGGAGTACCTGGCGGTGCGAAAGCTGAAGACGGACAAGAAGGGCCCGATCCTCTGCCTCATCGGACCTCC
This sequence comes from uncultured Myxococcales bacterium, assembly GCA_965365555.1. Taxonomy (GTDB): domain Bacteria; phylum Myxococcota_A; class Polyangia; order Polyangiales; family Houyiibacteriaceae; genus SG8-38. Next base: position 6,591 of record CBDUCC010000019.1, read on the forward strand.
CGGCGTCGGCAAGACCTCGCTCGGCCGGTCCGTAGCGCGCGCGCTCGGTAGGAAGTTTCATCGAATCAGCCTCGGCGGGGTTCACGACGAGGCGGCCATTCGCGGTCACCGTCGAACCTACGTGGGCGCCCTGCCCGGCCAGGTCATTCAGGGCATGAAGAAAGCGAGCACGGTCAACCCTGTGTTCATGCTCGACGAGATCGACAAGATCGGTCACGACTTCCGAGGCGATCCTGCGGCGGCTTTGCTCGAGGTGCTCGATCCAGAGCAGAACGACACGTTTAGCGATCACTACCTGGAAATCCCATACGATCTCTCGAAGGTGATGTTCATCGCCACCGCGAACGTCGGTGATACGATTCCGGCGCCCCTGCGGGACCGCATGGAGATCATCGAGATCCCCGGCTACACCCGGCGAGAGAAGCTCGACATCGCCCGCGTCCACCTGGTGCCAAAGCAGCTCGACGAGCATGGGATCAAGCCCGAGCAAATCACGCTCGAAGACGCGGCGATCGAGGGGATCATCGATCACTACACCCGAGAGGCAGGCGTCCGAAATTTGGAGAGACAGATCGCGAGCGTGATTCGCGGTGTCGCCGTGAAGGTGGCCGAGGGGGAAGAAGGCCCCTGGAAGCTCACCGACGAAGAAGCGTTGCGTCCGTACCTGGGCGCTCCGCGTTTCTCGTCGGAGGTTGCAGAACGCACCGCCGAGACGGGCGTAGCCACCGGGCTGGCCTGGACCTCGGTGGGCGGAGAGATCCTATTCATCGAGTGCACGAAGATGCACGGGACCGGAAAGCTGCAGCTCACCGGGCAGCTTGGCGACGTGATGAAGGAGTCGGCCCAGACGGCGATGAGCTACGTGCGTACCCGAGCCAAAGCGTTCGGGATTCCCGAGGACTTCCTCGAAAAGAGCGATATCCACATCCACATCCCTGCCGGCGCAATGCCCAAGGACGGGCCGAGTGCAGGCGTCACCATGATGACGGCAATCGTTTCGCTCCTGACCGGCATTCGCGTACGTCACGACGTAGCGATGACGGGCGAGATAACGCTCCGCGGACGAGTTCTTCCGGTTGGTGGCATCAAGGAAAAGGTGCTTGCGGCACACCGAGCGGGGATCAAACGAATCATCCTTCCCGAGAGAAACACGGCCGACCTGGACGAGATTCCCGAAGAGGTTCGCGAGACGCTCGAGTTCGTTCCCGTCTCCAAGATGGACGCCGTACTCGCCAACACTCTGCTCGAGCCCGACCGACTCGAGCTCGACCTGAGCGACCCGCGCCCCGAAAAGAGCGACGCCGTCCAACCAGCCGCACCCTGAAGCGCCTGGTGCCGAGCCTGGTATTCTGGGGCGGGTTCGGCGACCATGCGAATGGTGTCACGAGGAGCATGAGCACCGGCCATGGAAAGTCATAGCCTACGGCTCGGATACTGGGTTCTCGTGCCTGCCGTGATCATCGCGGCCGGCATCCTCGGCTACTACACCTTCCGCTCATCGCAGGAGCACGCGGAGCTCGGCGAGGAGACGATCGCCCAGTCGCTGCTTTCGGTGGCGCAGCAGCGGGTGCAAGAAGTGGAGCGCTACATCGTGTCGGCAGACAACACCGTATCCCGGCTCGTCAATCCGAACGACTCGGGGACGATCGATTCGGTCTGGCTGCCCACCGCCGAGCTCGAAACACCCAGCGTTCGTTCAGTGCTGCTCTTCGACATGGAGGGCAACGTCATCCAGTGGGCGAGTACCCAAGACCGACAGACGCGGCGCGAGTTCCTCCGAGTGTTTCGTCAACACCTGGTCAAGTCGCTCGACTTGAGCTTCTCGGGTCCACGGCTCTCGCGCCACCTTCATCAGCAGGTGGACGGCGAGAGCTATCTCGTGTCGTACAAGGCGCACTCGACGCTGGCGGGACAATTGAAGTCCCTCATCGCCCACCCCGACCCCGCGTACCTCGTCGATGAGGTGTTCCCCGCCATGTTCGCCGGAGAGGAAGAGACCACCCGCTACAATGTGGTCGACGAGAGCAACCGCGTCGTTTTCGGGCCCGACCTGTCCGACGTCAGCACCTATACAGTCGGACATCGGTTTCCCACGACGCTGTACGAGTGGCGGCTTCAGGTCGCACCACGACAGGCTGCCCTACTCCAGGCACAGAGCCTGTTCCGTCTACGTGGGACAGCCGCTTTGCCGATCGTCTCGTTCATCATCATGCTTCTGAGCGCCATCTTCTTCCTTTTCGCGGCAGAAAAGGAGCGACGCCTGAACAAATTGAAGAGCGAGCTGATGGCGAACGTGTCGCACGAGCTCAAGACTCCGCTCTCAGTCGTTCGCATGTTCGCCGACATGCTGCGCTCGAACCGGGTACCGAGCGAGGAGCGACGTCGGGAGTATCTCGACATCATTTGTCGGGAGTCGGAGAGACTCACCTCACTGATCGACAACGTGCTGGACTTCTCGGCACTGGACAGCGGCCAGGGCAACTACCGGCTCCGTAAAGGCGATCTGGGGGAGGCCGTCGGTCGGGCGCTGGACGCATTTCGCTACCGAGGAGAGCAAGAGGGTGTCGACATCCAGCTCGAAGCCCCGGAGCAGCTTCCGCCGGTGCTAATCGACCAGGAGGCCATCGCACTGGCGGTGATCAACCTTCTCGACAATGCCGTGAAATATGGAGGACAGACGCCCGTGGAGCTCGAGCTGAGCCGGCGGCGCTCGGTGATCGACATCGCGGTCCGAGATCATGGTCCAGGCATACCGGCCGACGCGCTCAGGCTGGTCTTCGACCGGTTCTACCGAGGTCCCCACTCGGGTCCGACCCGTGGTTCCGGTATTGGACTATCACTGGTGAAGCACATCGCGCAGGCCCACGGCGGGCGCGCATGGGCCAAGAACGCCCCCGGAGGGGGAGCGATCGTGGGTTTCTGGATCCCGGTCGCCGCCGGGCATTGACCTGGCGCCTTTGCCGCCCCGAGTGACTGCGAGTATCTTCGCCGCGATGGAGGACAACGGCCGCAGCATTCTACTCGTCGAGGACGACCCAGCGTTGGCGCTCGGTCTGTCCGACAGCCTTCGTTTCGAGGGCTATCGAGTGGTTCATACGCCCAAGGGCGAGAAGGCGATTGAGCTCGCCCAGTCGGAAGCGGTCGACTGCGTAATTCTCGACCTGATGCTTCCCGACATGAACGGCTATCAGGTCTGCGAGACGATTCGCGAGCGGGATCCGATTCTGCCGATTCTGATGCTCACCGCGCGAGGCCAAGAGGCGGACAAGATTCGTGGGCTCGAGGCCGGCGCCGACGACTACATGACCAAGCCCTTCTCGATCGGCGAGCTCGTTGCCCGACTTCGCGCGCTGTTCCGCCGGGCTGGCCGTTCGATACGACCATCATCGGCGGAGATTCGCATCGGCGACATCAACATCGAAACCGGTGCGCAAACGCTCACACGAGGCTCAGAAACCAGCCATCTTTCGTTCTACGAGGTGGAGCTCCTGAAGTTCCTCTGGGAACGGGAAGGAGAACCCGTCTCCCGCGACGAGATCCTGGAGAAGATCTGGGGCCTAGAGGCCGGGCCGAACAACCGGACCGTGGACAACTTCATCGTCAAGCTGCGCAGAAAGATCGAGCCGCAGCCCGATCGGCCCATCCATATCCTCACGGTCTACGGCGTCGGGTACAAGCTGGTCTGCTAGCAGAATGGGAACCGGCCTCACCACGTTCCTCTGGTACGGCCTCTGCGGAGGAGTCGTTCTTCTAGCCGTCGTCGTCGGGGTCGGCCTGTTTATATGGGGCACACAGCGCGAAAAACGTCGGAACCAGAGCAAGCCGCCGTCTTGACCGCTTGCGGGGGGCTCTGTACAACGAAGCCGCTTTGCGACAGGCAGAGATCGGCGAGGAGTCCGTTTGCCAGAAGAGAAACAACGAGGCCGTTTGGGCCGACGCTTGGCGATCGCCGTCTACTCGGTCGCGCTCGGCTATCTGGTGATCGTCGGTTTCGCATCGGTCATTCCGCAGGTGTTCTGGCCCGAGACTGACGACTCCTTCGACCTCGAATGTCCCGATGGCCTCGAGCTTCTTCGACATGAGGTCGACGAGATCCGTCTCGCCTATCTGGCAACGAACAACACGGACCTCGTGGCCCTCCGAGATGCCTTGGAATCCTGGGATCTTCGTTTGAACGCGCTCGCGAAGCGATGTGACGAAGACCAGGTCCACCTACTCAATCGGTATCGACATCGGGTCGAGCTGAACCTGCAGCGCTATGTGCGCGAAGATGCCCCTTTGGCTGAACGAGTGAGCGAAACCCTCGACTCCACAGCCGACTCACCACCTACCCAAGCGGAGCCCACTCCATGAGCGAGACGCCCGAAGAGATCGAAGGCGCCCAAACATTCGAAGAGCTCGGTCTGACCAGCGAAGTGCTCCAAGCACTCGAAGAAATGGGCTGGGACACACCAACGCCGGTGCAGCGCGACTCCTACCCGTTGGCCGTCGCAGGTCACGACATCATCGTCCAATCACGCACCGGAACCGGAAAGACCGGCGCCTTCGGCATCCCACTCGTCGACAGGCTGATCTCGGACGACGGCGACGAGCAGGCGCTCGTACTCGCACCGACGCGCGAGCTCGCGCTCCAAAGCGCCGCCGAGATCGCAAAGCTAGGCGCCCACCGAGGCATCGAGACGGTTGCCGTGTACGGTGGAGCATCGATGGACCGTCAGATCCGCGCGCTCGAATCCGGCGCGCGGGTGATTAGCGGAACGCCGGGTCGAGTGCTCGACCATTTGAAGCGCGGTACGATGGACGCTTCGCGTATTCGGATGCTGGTGCTCGACGAGGCGGACGAAATGCTTTCGATGGGCTTTGCAAAAGAGCTCAACGCGATCATCGAACGACTTCCGGAGAAGCGCCAAACCCTGCTCTTTTCGGCCACGGTCGACAGGGCCATCAAGCGGGTCGCCGAAAAACACATGCACGACCCCGAGTTCCTGGGTCTGTCCGGCGACCACGTAGGCGCGCTCGGAATCGAGCATTTCGTCTACATGGTGAGTGGTGTCGGCCGCGTTGCGAACCTGATCACCGTGCTCGAGACCGAAGACCCGGAGAGCGCTCTGATCTTCTGCAACACCAAAGCCGAGACCGAGGAGGTATCGGCGGCGCTCCAGCGCGCCGGATTCAATGCGGAGTGGCTGAACGGCGACCGACCGCAACGCGAGCGTGAGGAAGTGCTCGGACGTGTTCGTCGCGAGGAGCTGCGATTCCTCGTGGCGACCGACGTTGCAGCACGTGGCATCGACGTATCGCATCTGACCCACGTCATCAATTTCTCACTGCCCGAGAACGTGGAGCAGTACGTTCACAGGACAGGCCGCACGGGACGTGCCGGACGAACCGGCACCGCCATCACCTTGGTCGGTCCGACCGAGCTCGGCATCCTCTATTACCTTCGGCTCCAGTATCGAATCTTCCCCGTCGAGCGGACCCTGCCGAGCGAGGGGGAACAGCGGACACGACAGGAAGCCGATCGAATCGCACTCATTGACGCCGCGTACCCGAACGCGCCGAGTGAACAAGAGCTTGCTTTGGTCCGACGGTTCATGACCCACGCCAACGCGGAACGGATGCTGGCTGGTTTGCTCGGAGCGTTCTTCGGGACGGAGAGCGACGATGTCGACAAGGTGGCCGCCGCCAAGCGACGCCGCGGTAAGCAGCACCCCGACCCCAGGCCGGAGCCCACCGTAGACGACCCGGGCCGCAAGGAAGGCCCGGACGCCGGCGAGACGACGACGCTGTATGTCAACATCGGCCGCAAGGACGAGCTGAAGGCCTCCGAGCTGGGCAGACTGCTCCGCGACCGCACCGGGCTGAAGCGTAAGGAAATCGGACGCATACGCGTCCGAGACAGCCACTCGCTGGTGGACGTCCCCGAGGACCGCGTGCAGGACGTGCTCGACTCGATGTCGGGTGCAGTCTTGCGTGATCGCGAGGTCGAGCTCGAGCTCGCCAAGAACGGCTAGCCCAAATTTGGAAGGCGGACCCGCGCTCGTCTATCTTGAACGGTAGATGCCGGAGGGGATTGCATCGACGAGGCCGGAGCCGTCGGGGTTACACCCTGGCGCTGTGGTCGGTGGACGTTTCGAGGTGGTCGATCGGATCGACGAGGACACCCAAGCGATCGTCTGGTCCGCCAAGGATCGGAATACCAAACGGGCGATCTTGGTTCGGGTCATCCGCCCCGACTTGGTCCCCGAGCAATCGGCTTCGGACTTCCGAGAAGCATGCCGAAATGCCGCATCACTGTCCCACCGAAGCATCGCACGTGTGTTCGGAGTCGGTAAGACGCCCACGGGTGAGCATTTCATCGCCGGCGAGTGGATCGACGGCACTCGGCTCTCCGACTTCATCCAGGAGCGCGATCGCGAGGGCGAAGCGATCTCTCTACGCGGCATCTACAACGTCGTGGCGCATCTTTGCAGCGCACTGAGCTACGCACAGGAGCAAGGCCCTCACGGAACGCTTCGGCCGAGCGTCGTTTGGGTCACGCGCGGAGGACGTGTGAAGCTGCACGACTTCGGGGTCGGTCAGGTGCTACTCGACTCTGCAGGTCCGAGCGCATTCAAGAGCACAGACCACGCCTGTCTCGCTCCGGAGGTAAAGAACGGTGAGCCTCCCACACCGCGAAGCGACGTCTTTGGAATCGGCGCGATTCTCTACGAGCTGCTGACGACCCGCGCTCCGGGATCGGACTTCGTCGCGCCGTCTCACGTTCGTGAAGACATCCCACCTGAGATGGACGGCATTCTCTTTCAGTGCCTGGCCCCGGATCCGAAAGACCGGTTCGACTCACCCGAGGCCGTCAGAAACGCTCTGCTTCCGTTCGTGACGCTCGCCAACTCGATTCCTCCGAGCGCCGATGCCGGGGTCAGCGTGGACATCGACCTCGGGTCGGTGCTGCCGCCCGCAGATCTCGACATTCCGGCAATGCTCCAGCCAAAAGGCTCGCCATTGGCCCCTCCCCCTGCACCCAGACGTCGTCGGATTCAAAGCCTCATCCACGAGCTGTCCTCGGACCCCAAGCAACGCTGGATGGTGGCGCGGGACGCGATGGATCACGGCCCGTTCAACGCGCGCGAGCTCATCGAACGGGTAAACGTCGGCGGTTTCTCCGGCGATGACCCGACCATGAACACGGATACGGGGGAGCGAAAGAAGCTTCGGGAATGGACGGAGTTTCGAGAGTTCGTCCTTCAGCGCGAGCATCAGGACTCGGTCGCCGCGGAACAGGCAGCGCGCGTCAACGCCAGTCGAGCAGAGAAGCGTTCCTCGGCGATGAAGTGGCTGATCGCGTCCTCCCTGATCGGGGTGACCATCATCGCGGTCGGAGCCTTCTTGCTCTCGCGGTCGAGCGGCGCGCGCGAGCTCGCAGAGCTGGGGCTCGACGACTTGTTCAAACTCGGAAAGATCACGACCGGCGAAGCCGGTCTTCTTCCGGACGAGCCCGTCCGCAAGAGAAGGCGTGGCGCCCCCAATGGCGCGAAGCCCGCTCGACGCGCTGCTGGATTCACGAGCTACCAGGAGGCCATGAGCCGCGCCGTCGAGATCGGTGACGCATCTCAGGGCGGTGGTGAAGGTCGACTGACCGGCGGTCAGGTCGCCACTGTCATGAACCAACACCTGAACCGCTTCTACAACAAGTGCGTAGTTCCTGAGGTGAAGAGCGGCGGCAAGCCGGGAAGCGTCAAGGTGGATCTAGCGATTGCTGGGAGCGGCTCCGTTCTGGGCGCTTCCGTGTATGGCGGAAGCCCTTCGTTTCAGGGCTGCATGGGCAACCAGATCAAGACCGTCCGGTTCCCGAGCTTCGGCGCCCCACGCATGGGCGCTCGGTACACGTTCACCGTGAACTAGAGCCCTCGCTCCCCCTGGAGCGCCGGCGCCACGTGCGGCAGCTTGGCGAATCCGTTCTTGTCCGCGGCCTTTTCGAGAGCATCGTGTGGGCTGACGATGCCCTCGGCGACGAGCGACGAAAGCACGGCATCGATGCTTTGCATTCCCACGCTACCGCCCCCCTGAATCAGGCTCTGAAGCATCGTCGTCTTGCCTTCGCGGATTGCAGAGGCGACACCCGAGGTGCCGATGAGAATCTCCTGTGCCGCGACGCGACCGCTGCCGTCGGCGCGACGAAGAAGCTGCTGCGCTACGATGCCGGCCAAGGAATCGGAGAGCATTCCCCGTATCTGTGGCTGTTGACTTGCGGGGAACGCATTGACGAACCGATCGATGGTTGCCGGTGCCGAGTTCGTGTGCACGGTCGCGAAGATCAAGATCCCGAAGCTCGCGAGCTGAAGAGCCATCTTCATCGTCTCACGGCCGCGCAACTCGCCGACCAGGATCACGTCGGCGTTCTCACGGCCGGCGCTCCGGATCGCGTCGGCAAAGCTCGGCGTGTGGATGCCGACCTCACGGTGCGTGATCTGGCACTTCCTGGGCCTGTGCACGAACTCGACCGGATCCTCGATGGTCAAGATGTGTCCATTGCGACCGCGGTTGATGTGGTCGAGCATGGCAGCAAGGGTGGTACTCTTTCCGCTCCCCGTCGGGCCGGTAACCAGCACCAGCCCGGAACGCCGCTCCGCCAACCCCACGACCGCCCGAGGTAAGCCGAGATCGTCGACCGTCAAAATGTCGCTCGGAATCGTGCGGAATACCGCTCCAGGGCCTGTGGTCTTGTAGAGGTAGTTGGCACGGAATCGAGCCTTGTCCGCGTAGCCATAGGCGAAGTCGAGATCCCGGTAGGCATGGAAGTGCTCTTGCTGGCTCACCTCGAGAAGCTCGTCCATCAGGTGCCGAATCTTTCGTTCGTCGAGGGGCTGCCGATCGATATGGACCAACTCGCCCTTCAGCCGAATCGTTGCCGGATGACCCACCGAGAGGTGGAGATCGGAGCCACCCTTGTCGAGCAGGATGTCGAAGTAGTAGTCGATCGCCGGCATCGCTCAGCTTCCCTTCTTGTTGAAGAACCCGCGCCCGGGCCCTTTTTGTCGAGTGGTTCGGGGCGGCGACGGCTGAGCGCCAGGAGTCGCTGCCGCGCCGATCAACCGTTCGTCGTCCGCATACTGCTTGGCTACCTCCACAGAAATCGTTCCAGCAGCTAGGAGCGCGTTCAAAGAGTCCTCGATGCGAATCATGCCGAAGGCCCGACCCCGTTGAAGCAGGCTCGGAAGCTGAAAGAGCTTGTCGTCGCGGATGAGACTCCAGAGCGCCATGCCACCGGTAAGCAGCTCGACCGCAGCCACCTGTCCGTGCCCGTCGGCTCGGGCGACGAGTCTCTGACTCACGACGAACTTCAGCGCGCCTGCGAGTGTCGCCCGCACTTGGGATTGATCGTCGGGTGGAAACATGTCGATCAGCCGGTCGATCGTGCTGGCTCCCGAAGGCGTGCTCATCGTAGCGAAGACCAGGTGGCCGGTCTCTGCGGCCTCCAGCGCCTTTTCGACCGTCTCCCGGTCCCGAAGCTCGCCGATCGCGATCACGTCAGGATCCTCGCGAAGCGACCCCTTGAGCGCGCTATGGAAGCTCTTGGTGTGGGCTCCCACCTCTCGTTGGGTGACGATTGCCTTCTTGATCGGATGGACGATCTCCACCGGATCCTCGACCGTAATGATGTGCACCGGACGCTCGGCGTTGAACATGTCGACCAGCGCCGAGAGCGTCGTCGTCTTCCCAGCACCGCTGGGCCCCGAAATCACCACGAGGCCCTGATGGTAGTCGAGCATGGCACGAAGCTCTTTCGGCATGCCGAGGGTCTCGAGACTCGGCGGCTCGTCCATGATCAGCCGAAAGCAGCCCTTGATGCCAGTGCGCTGCCGATTGACGTTGACCCGAAGTCTCCCCGCCCCTTGCACTTCGCAAGCGAAGTCGGCGTATCCGAGCTCGTCGAGCTGTGCTTGGCTTCGCGGGTCGAGGAGCGGCATCACCAGCGCCTTTGCCTGCTCGTCGGAGAGCGGCTTGGTCTGCGCTACCATCTGACCGCCGCAGCGGAACCGCGATGGCTCCCCGGACATGATATGAACGTCGCTGGCTCCCTGACGGCGTGCTGCCTCGAGAAGCGTTCGAAGCTCACCGGAAGCAGCGATGCGAATGCCGGCCGACGCCTGCCCCATCACCGGCGAATCTTCGGGCGGCGGCCGATACGACGGCTGTGGCCGCGCTGGGCGGGCCCGCTCCTCGCGCGGCGTAGACGCCTGGGGGGCAGCTGCCGGCCTGGCCTCGTAGTCCGGGCTCAGAGCGTTGCCGAGGATCTCGGGAGCCGACGCCTCGGGCAGGACGGGACTCGGAGCCGCCGCGATCTCGGGCTCGGGCTCGGGCTCGGGCTCGGGCGGCACCGTATCGATGCCACGGCGGCGAAGGCGAAGGCTCAGTGTGGACCCCGATCGAGTCAGCGTCGCCAGGTACTCGACGCCATCGATCCGCGTCGACACCGGAGCGGGTGCGCCATCCGCCGCTGGCACCATCGATTGAAGCGGGGTGTTGTGGACCAACCTCAAGATGTGCTTCGGACTGAGCGGTTCACGGGTCACGGGCCGCAGCTGTCCGCGCTGCTTGGCCCGCGCAGCAACACCGCTCTCGAAGACGAGCTCGGTTACATCACTGCGGTCGAGGTACGGAAGAAACTTTGCGAGTTCTGACACAAGTTCAATATTACCGTTTATTTGTACTGTGAATCAACTCACAAGAGTGACAAGATCGCACCTGCTTCAGCGGTTCCGCTGTCGACGGAAAGTCAATGAATCCATTCCTTTGACAGGCTGCGGCGCGCGTTGCTAGCGTCGGGGTCGAGAAAAGGTCGTCTGAGCACTTGTCCGTAAGGAACGGAAAAGTGTAATATAAGTGTCAGGATGTCCCAGGAAAAAGACTCTTCTGTTCTGTTCAATCTTCGCGAGCTGATGAACCTCGAAGAGGATCGCGTCCGCAGCGAAGAAGAAGCGCGACTCGCGCGCGAGGCTGCCGAGCGAGAACGACTCGCCGAAGAGGCACAACGCCGCCAGGAGGCCGAGCAGGCCCGCCTGCGCGCGGAGCAAGAGGCGCAACTCGCCGCGGAGCGCCAGCAGCGGGAGGAAGAGGAAAGGCTTGCTCGCGAACGGGAGCAGGCGGAGCTCCGTGTTCGACTCGAACAAGAGGCCGCGGAAAAGGCAGAAGCGCATCGACGCCAGCTCGACCACGAGCGCGAGCTTGCAGCGATCGCAGCCAAGCAGCGCAAGGGTATCCATCCAGCGGTCTTTGGCGTTGCTGCCCTGGTTTTCATCGGTGCTGGAAGCGGCTGGTACTTCGGAATGTACAAGCCCGAGGTGCAGCGTCGAGAGGCCGCCGCGCTCGAGGCGAAGATGGAAGCGGAGCGCGCTGCGCGGGAAGCGGAGGAAGCACGCGCCGCCGCTGCGCTCGAAGCGAAGAAGCGCGCCGAAGCCGAAGCCGAAAAGGCGCGGCTTGCCGAAGAGGCGCGACGCGAGTCCGAGAAGGCTGCGGCCGCACGGCGTGCCGCCGCCGCGAGCTCTCCGAAACGCGCACCGAAGCGACGTGGCTCGAAGCCTCGCAAGGCAGATACGGACGATCCACTCGCGGGGCTGGACAGCCTCTAGTCTGCACCGTAGCGTTGCTGCGGTGATTCATGACTAATCCCGATGCGAGGTCCCGCATCGCACTCGCGCTCGACGTGCCAGATCTCGATGCGGCCAAGCGCCTCATCGAACAAACGCAAGAGCACGTCGGTGTGTTCAAGGTCGGGCTCGAGCTCTACACGGCCGTAGGCAGACCGGCGGTAGAAGCCGTCCGGGAGGCCGGAGCCCAGTGCTTTTTGGATCTCAAGCTCCACGACATCCCCGCAACGATGGCACGTGCCGTTGCTCGTGCGAGGGAGCTAGGGGTGGCTCAGCTCACGGTCCATGCAGCAGCCGGGACCGATGCCCTGAGCGAAGCGGCCGAACAGGCGGGACAAACGCGACTTCTTGCGGTCACCGTGCTGACCAGCCTCGACGCGCGGGCACTTCGAGCCATCGGCCTCGAAGGCGATCCGGCCAGTTCGGCGGAACGTCTTGCGAAGCTGGCCTGGAGCGCCGGGATTCGAGGCTTCGTGACCTCCGCGCTCGAGTGCGCGGCCCTGCGTGCCACTCTCGGAGACCAGGCCTTCCTCGTGACACCGGGAATCCGTCCAAGCGGCGCAGCGACCGGCGACCAGAAGCGGGTCATGACGCCCGGCGATGCGATCCATGCAGGGGCCGACCTCCTGGTCCTGGGGCGGCCGATTCGAGACGCGAGAGATCCCCGGATCGCGGCTCGCGACATCGCCCTTCAAGTCTCCTCCGCGCTCTCGGCATGACTCTTGGCCTCGCCGGGCGGCGTTCGTGGTGGATGGCACCCAGTCTG
>CBDUCC010000020.1:0-18987 GCA_965365555.1 uncultured Myxococcales bacterium
GTGGTAGATCAAGATCGGGAGTTCCGGGCTCTGGCGAAGCTTTTCGAGCTCGTCGCTGAAGGTTTGCGGAGTGAGGTGCAACGAGTCCGCTGCAAGGCCCGCCTCATCGTTGGGGAACGACACCTCCATCATCAGCGCCTGGAGATCGTCGAGCGCATTGATCTGAGTCCAAAGCTCGTCGGTCGGACCCGTGTCACCGCCGTAGACGATGCTCTTGTCGGCGTGACGAATGATGAACGCCGAGGTGTCGACCGTGTGATTGACGAGCACTGGCGTGACCTCGTACCCATCCACATCCGCCGGCTGATTTGGCTGGAGCTCGACGAAGCGGACGGTCGGGCCCTCCTTGGTGTCGATCTTGGTGAAATCGGGCCAGATGAGATCGTTGAAGAAGTGTTTGCGGAGCGCCTCGATCGTCGCCGGGATTCCGACGATGTCGAGCGTCGAGCCACCCTGCTGACAGCGGTTGTCGGCCAGCGTCGCGAGGTCACGGATGTGGTCCATGTGCGGATGACTCACGAGCACCGAACGGATCCGTTCCTGTTCGCGAAGGGAGAGGCCGCTCGTGATGGCGCCGGCATCGACGGCGATCGAATCGTCGACCAGGAAGCTCGAGGTTCGATGCTTGGGTGTCTCCCCGCCGTGGCATCCGAGAATGCGAAGGTGCATCAGGACTTCCCCGAGTTGCGCACGAACTCGAGGAACTCCTCGAGGCGGCGTGCATCTTTGACGAGCACGAAGCCACTGGCGACCTCGAGCACGCCTACCCGAGTCAGGCGTCGGAGCGCCAGCATCACGGCGGCCTTGTCGACACCGAGTTGCAGGGCCAAATCGGAGGCGGTGATGTCGGGTGCGGTGGAACCCTCCGCAGTCTCGAGCGTCTCGCGAATGGCGAGAATGACACGCGCGGTGACGTCGTCTTCGAGCAAGAGATCGATGAAGCGATTGGCGTTGTCGAGCCGTTCGGCAAGATGGCGGATCAAGCGGATGGCGACTTCGCCGCTGCCCGCGATCATCTCCTCGAGCTTGCCGGCGGGCACTTTCAGAAGCTTGGCGTCCTCGAGGACCTCGACCGTCGCCGAACGTGGCTTGCCCGTCACGACGGCCATCTCCCCGAAGAAGTCCCCCGGACCGAGTGTGGTCACCATTCGCCTTCGGCCGTTCGCCTCTTTCAAGACTCGAACCCTGCCAGCACGGATCACATACAAAGACCCGCCCGGCTCGCCCTGGCGAAACACCGTCGTACCGCCCGGCAGACTCACCCCAAATTTCTCAGCGAACGACGGATCCGGCATGCCCCACTCGATTCAATGTACTCTGCGGCTCAGTCGACCGCCAGAGCGATACGACGTAGGCTTTTTCGCAGGCGACGATGTCGGTGGACTGGCAGTACCTGAGGGACGTTGCGCCGGAGCTGAGCGTGGTCGTCGATCTGCTGATCGCGCTGGTCGCGTCCGCGCACGTCATCCTCAACAAGTCGGACACCCGCGCGGCAACCGCATGGGTAGGTTTGATCTGGCTGGTGCCCTTCGTCGGGGCAGGACTTTACCTGTTTCTCGGGATCAACCGAATCGAACGCCGAGCGCGGGTCCTCAAGGAGGAAGCGACCCCGTACAGCGTGCCGCTCGACGAGGCACCGCGCGTGCCCGCCGATCTCGACCGGGAGCTCGGAGCGGAGCAGGCCCGCTTCGTCGAGCTTGCTCGGGTCGTGGGTCAGGTCACGGGTTGGCCACTATTGGTTGGCAACGCGGTCGACCCACTGATCAACGGAGACGAGACGTATCCGGCGATGATCGAGGCGATCGATCGCGCCGAGAGCTCCGTCTCACTCGCCAGCTACATCTTCGAGGCCAGAGGTGTCGGCGCAGAGCTCGTCGACGCACTGGCGAACGCGGTCGAGCGCGGGGTCATGGTGCGCGTTCTCATGGATGACGTCGGAACGCGGTACGCGCGGCCTCGAATTCATCGTGTCCTACGTCGTCGCGGAGTGACTGTTTCGCAGTTCATGCCCGCTCTCCTTCCGCGCTCCTTCACGCACTTCAATCTCCGCAATCACAGCAAGATCCTTGTCGTCGACGGGCGCGTTGGCTTCACCGGCGGCATCAACGTGCGGCAGCACCACGTGCTTGCGTCGAACCCGCGCTACCCGACCCGTGATCTGCACTTCCGGGTGCAGGGGCCGGTGGTGAGTCAGCTCCAAGAGACCTTCGTGAAGGACTGGGCGTTCACCACTGGAGAGAAGCTCAAAGGGCCTGCCTGGTTTCCCGAGCTCGAACCCTGCGGTGACGTGCTCGCCCGTGGGATCATCGACGGCCCGGATCGCTCCATCAATAGCCTGGAACGCGTATTTCTAGCCGCGATCACCGCGGCGCGGCGCTCGATTCGGATCGTCACGCCGTATTTCCTTCCCGATCGCGTGCTGCTTCAAGCGCTGCACCTCGCAGCGCAGCGCGGAGTCGACGTCGACATCATCGTGCCGGAGCGTGGGAACCTGCCGGTGGTCCGATGGGCCATGTGGGGACACTACCGCCAGGTGTTGCGCGGACGCGTTCGACTCTGGTTGAGCCCTGCCCCGTTCGATCACTCGAAGCTGATGGTCGTCGACTCGTACTGGTCATGCGTCGGCTCGGCGAACTGGGACCCACGAAGCCTGAGACTCAACTTCGAATTCAACGTCGAAACCTACGACGACCAGCTCGGGACGAGACTCGAAGCGGAGGCGCAGCAACGGCTCTCGGGGGCGCGTCTGCTGACCATGGAAGAGCTCGACGGGCGAACCCTTTCCGAACAGCTCCGCGACGGCACCGCGAGGCTGTTCAAGCCCTATCTCTGAGCATTGCGCAGCGTATGGAGGCATCGTGCCGTCGCGGGCGCCGCGGACGGACTGACGGAGAGGTGGCCGCGAAGCAGTTCGAGGTCGTCCGTCTCGTCGACATCGTACCATGGCGAAAGCATCGTGATCGCCGACCCTTCATTGGCGCGCTCGGTATCCTCGAGCGCATGTGGAGTCGACCAGCGGACGTCGTGGAACTGGGGCACGAATCTCTTCGCCGCGCCGATCGCGTAGTACCCACCGTCGTTGGACGGCCCCAGGACGAGCTCCGCGTCATCGAGCGCATTGAACGCGTCGACGATCCGCCGGAGCGGAAGCGTTGGCGCGTCGCTGCCGATGATGAGGACACGCTCGGCCCGGCGAAGGCCGACCTCGAAGGCCTCGGACATCCTCTCGCCGAGGTCCCCCGCTGGCTGTCGCTCGACGGCTGTTCCGAGCGCGCCCGCCCAACGACGAACCTCGGCGTTCATGACGTCATCGGCCCAAAGCGTCAGGGCGACGCGACCGGCTTCGCGAACCCGCTGGCATAGCGCGAGCGTATCTTCGACGAAGGCACGGTAGAGCATCGAAGCTCCGTCCGGCCCGACGGCCGAGTGGAGCCGGGTCTTGACGGCTCCCGTCTCCGGCGAGCGCACGAAGAGGGCGAGCTCGGCTAGCTCCATGCGTAGCGGCCTAGCAGCCAGAGGATCTTCGCGCCCGCGCTCAGCGACCCGCGCACTGTGCCACTCACCTTCGAGACGCCGATTCGCGGGCGATAGGAAACCGGAACCTCCGCGTGACGCACGCCCTGCTGAGCGGCCTTGATCTGCATCTCCACGGTCCAGCCATAGTTTCGGTCTTGCATCCCGAGAGCCTGAAGGGTCTCCCAACGGATGGCGCGGAACGGCCCGAGGTCGCTGTACTCGACCCCGTACAAGAGCCGCAGGACGCCGCAGGCGATCGCGTTCCCGACGCGCTGCTGCGGGCTCAGTGCACCTCGCTCGGCGACTCCGGTTGCGCGCGATCCGATCACCAACTCCGCTTGGTTCCGGACGATCGGATCCACGACAACCGGCAGCTCAGTGGGGTGGTCGCTGTAATCGCCATCGAGAAACACGACGATGTCTGGAGGATCTTGGGCGAGGTGGACAAGCGCCTTCAAGCAGGCCGCACCGTACCCACGTTCGGACTCGAATACGACCTCGGCCCCATGCTCGGAAGCCACCGCGGCGGTCCGATCGGTGGAGCCATTGTCCGCAACCACGATGCGCCTCACCGGCGGACGCGGGATCTCGCGAAGGACGTGTGGGAGCGCCGACTCCTCGTCGAGGGCCGGGATGACGACGTCGATCCGTAGGATTGGCGAGGCGTCTGGCGTACGAACCAGCCTGCTGCTCGTTAGAGTCGCTTCGAGTAGTACTCGATGACCAGGTCGATCTCGAGGGGGAAGGGCACGGAGTCCACTTTCGGAAGGCTCTTCACCGTCGCGGCCTTGGCGCCCTCGTCGAACTCGATCCAGTCGGGACGAGCGAGTCGGACGTCGCCAAGCGAGGCCTCGACCGCAGCGAGCTCCTTGCTGCGTTCGCGCAAGGTGATGACGTCGCCCTCGCGAACTCGGTAGCTCGGAATGTCGAGGCGCTTTCCATTGACCAGGAAGTGGCCGTGGCAGACCAGCTGGCGGGCCGCGGGGATCGTCGGGGCGAAGCCGGCGCGAAACACGGTGTTGTCCAGGCGGCGCTCGAGCAGCTCGAGCAGCTTGTCACCGGACGGTTCCTTGCTGTGGACCGCCTCCCGGTAGAGCCGCATGAACTGGCCTTCGTTGAGACCGTAGTTGTAGCGGAGCTTCTGCTTCTCGAGCAGCTGCTTTTTGAAGTCGCTCATCTTGCGACGCCGCGCCGATTTTGGCCCATGAACGCCGGGCGGGTACGGGCGGTCCCACATGCTCTTGCGGGAGAGGCCGGGCAGATCCAGCCCGAGCGCGCGCATTCGCTTGACCCGTGGTCCTGTGTATCGAGACATCTGTGTAAGCTCCTGGCGCGAAATCCCTAGGTTTTTCCCCAAAACGCGCGAGGCGGCCCTTTTACCGCAATCTCGGAGGGAGGCAAATTGAGCCGAGAATCGGCTCGGCTCCGGAAGCGGGCCGGCTAGCCCAAGGCGGAAATTGCCAGTAATCAAGGCCGATGGGGGAGCCTCGGACCGTTCATTTCGTCTCGCTCGGCTGTGCGAAGAACCGCGTGGACACCGAGGTCATGCTCGGGGTGAGCGGGGAATCGGGGTTCGCGATCGTGGACGACCCGGGCGAGGCCGAGGTGATCGTCGTCAACACCTGCGGCTTCATTGGCCCGGCAAAGGAGGAGTCGATTCAGACGATCCTCGAGATGGGCAGCCACAAGGAGTCCGGCACCTGCAAGAAGCTCGTGGTCGCCGGATGCCTCTCGCAGCGCTACCCCGCGGAGCTCGCCAGCGAGCTACCCGAGGTCGATCACTTCCTCGGCTCGAGCGACATGCTGAAGCTCCGCGGCGTACTCCGGGGTCGCAGCGAGCGGATGCTCGTCGGGAACCCCGCCGAGTATACGATGCGGGCAGACGACCCTCGCTTGCTGAGCGGCCAGACGCACCGCGCCTATGTGAAGATAGCCGAAGGCTGCAATCGGGAATGCAGCTTCTGCGCGATCCCGTCCTTCCGCGGAAAGCAGCGCTCACGGCCGATCGCCGATCTCGTTCGCGAGGCGGAGCAACTCGCGGCCGCCGGAGTGGTCGAGCTCAACCTGATCAGCCAAGATACGGTTGCCTACGGACGCGACCTCGAGCAGCGAGAGTCTCTTGCCGAGTTGCTCGAGGCCCTCGCGAACGTAGACGGCATCGCCTGGGTGCGCGCGCACTACCTGTATCCGGAAACCCTGACCGACTCGCTGGTCGACGTGTTGTCCGGCCACGACAAGGTTCTTCCGTACATCGACATGCCGCTTCAGCATGCTTCCGATGGCATGCTTCGCGCCATGAGACGCGGGCATGGCGGGGAGCGGATGTACAAGGTCGTCGAGCGGCTGCGGCGCGCGATCACCGACATGGTGTTTCGGACGACGTTCATCGTGGGCCACCCAGGCGAGACGGACGCGGACTTCGAGGAGCTTCGCAGCTTCGTCGAGTGGGCCGAATTCGATCACGTCGGCGTGTTCCTGTACTCGTCCGAGGAGGGAACCCGGAGCGCCGAGATGGGGGACCCCGTAGAGAGTGCGGTGGCGCAAGACCGGCGGGAAGCCTTGATGGAGACGCAGCGGCCGATCAGCCGGGAACGCCTTCACTTGCGTGTAGGCACCGAGCTCGAGGTCCTCGTCGAAGGTGTGAGCGACGAGAGCGACCTCCTGTTGCAGGGACGCTGGTGGGGACAGGCGCCCGAGGTCGATGGCAGCGTGTACCTCGCGAACGGAACCGCACGGGCGGGCGAGATTCGAAAAGTGTTGGTGACGGACGCCGCGGACTACGATCTCATGGCCGACTTCATCGACGGGCCGCTCGGGCGCGACGCGCCGCCGGACGCAAAAGATCCACGGTCGAGCAAAGTTAAGCTACGAACCGTACCGTGAAGTGGTTCGCGGCGGCCTCCGTGCTGGTGACACTTGCTGCCTTGGGCGGCTGTGCAACCGCGGTGCCCGCGATGTCTGGCGGCTCGATCACTCCGAAGAACCGAACGGATATCGGACTCGGCGGAGCCGCACGGGTGCCACTCGGCGAGCTTCGAGACCCATTGGTAGCGGATCCAGGCGAGTCCGAATACCGATACGCGGCGGACGCCGGCGGAGTGGTGCCGATGGCGTACGGCCGCTACGGACTTGCAGAGAACTGGGACCTCGGCTTGATGGTCTCGGGCGCGACGGTCCGGGCCGAAGCCCGCTTCGAGCGGCTGCTTCAAAGCGGTACGACCCGAACGGCGCTCACCGTGGGTCTTGCTCCCTACGGCGGCTGGATCCCGGACCGCGACGATTCAGGGCGCGGCGGCCGCGTCGGTTTCGAGGTTCCGTTCGTCTTCGGCGTCGAGATCGGCGGCATCTACGAGTTCTGGCTCGGCGCGCGCGCGAGCGGGGAGTACGTGTTCGGTGACTTTCAGATCTCGGGCTCGGATCAGCGCGCGAGTGGCGCCGGCGTGCGGGCCGGCCCCGTGGTTGGCATGGCGCTCGGTGTCCGACGGGTGCACGCGCTGGTCGAGCTCACCACTGCCTACGAGTACTGGTTCATCGACCACGCCGGAACATCGCTCAACCGAGGCGGCTTCGTCCTGATTCCAGGCTTCGGCATACGCCTTCGCTTCTGATGGCTAGACCGGCTTTGGACGGCGCGAGCGACGATTGCGACGATTGCGAGGATGGCTGGGGCGCGCCGGCGGCTCGCGGTCTCCGCGGAGGAGGTTTCCGACGAACGCGCCCATCAGCGCCATCATCGTCGCCATCAAGGTCCCGAGAACGTAGGCTCCGTTCGAGAGGCGATAGACGTCCGCCATACTCGCCAGGTAGATCATGGTCGGGATCCCCGCCAAGAGCCCGCCAACCGCTGGCTCGATGAAGTTCTTTCCGGGCGAGATGTAGTTGATCGCGGCCGCTCCAACGAACCAGAGGGCGATCGTGATCATGATCCCGGGAAATCCCTGCGGATCATAGACGGAGATGATCAGCGGCAGGAGGCCGAGAGCGAGCGCGGCCATCGCGAGAAACAGGCCAAAAGAGATCGCCACCCAGCGCGGTTCGATCTGGTCCGGTTGATGGCGCCGCGCATAGAGCTCTTCT
The DNA here is from genome assembly GCA_965365555.1 of uncultured Myxococcales bacterium. Taxonomy (GTDB): domain Bacteria; phylum Myxococcota_A; class Polyangia; order Polyangiales; family Houyiibacteriaceae; genus SG8-38. The sequence continues at coordinate 7,594 of CBDUCC010000020.1, forward strand.
TCGGTGAGCTCCATCACGAGCTCCGCAAGGCGCGCTCCGCAGGCTTGGCAGCGCTCCCTGCCTATGCTGTTTCCCACACCACAGACGTGGCACTCGATCTGTTGGGCAGCCATATCCTCCCTCGCTCGACCGGCGACGTTCCCCGCTCCGCATTGTCCATGGCCCGCGCTCCGAACGCAACTGCCTGTAGATGCGGGTGAATCGGCGCGTACTTGACGCCCGGGACGGGACGGCTACCTTCCCGCACCGCCCGAGAAAACCGGGCTGAAGGAGGCCTCCCGTGGCCCGTTTTATCGACGAGCTCAAGCGCACGCACACCTGTGGAGAGTTGAGAGAGGAGAACATCGGTCAGGAGATCGTTCTCTTCGGCTGGGTACAGAACCGGCGGGACCACGGCGGCTGCATCTTCATCGACCTTCGCGATCGCGAGGGGCTCACCCAGGTGGTCTTCGACCCAGAGACCAGCGACAAAGAGGCCTTCGAGACAGCTGACAAGGCCCGGTCGGAGTGGGTGCTCGGGATCCGCGGCAAGGTCCGCGACCGCGGCGCCAAGGACGACGGCACCAGCCTTCGAAACCCGCGTCTCGCGACCGGTGCGATCGAGGTCATCGCGCTCGAGGCCACGATCTTCAACCGAGCCGAGACCCCTCCATTCGAGATCGAGGACCAGATCACCACGGGCGAGGACAAGCGCCTCGAGTACCGCTACCTCGATCTTCGTCGGCCCGCCCTCCAAAAGAATCTCGTGATGCGCAGCAAGCTGAATCACGAGACGCGGTCCTACTTCAACGATAACGGTTTCCTCGAAGTCGAGACCCCGTTCATGGTGCGATACACGCCCGGCGGCGCGCGCAACTTCCTCGTGCCCTCACGCCTGTACGGCGGCCAGTTCTACGCACTTGCGGAGAGCCCGCAGCTCTACAAGCAACTCCTGATGTGCGCCGGCTACGACAAGTATTACCAGATCGTACGTTGCTTCAGAGACGAAGACCTCCGAATCGACCGTCAGCCGGAGTTCACCCAGGTCGACATCGAGATGTCGTTCATCAACCAAGACGATCTCTTCAAGATGCTGGAGGGCTTGGTCTTTCGTCTCTGGAAAGAGGTCCTCGGCGTCGATCTGCTCGAGCTCTATCCGAGCGGCGAGTTTCCGCGACTGGCCTTCGCCGAGTCGATGGAGCGCTTTGGCAACGACAAGCCCGACATGCGCTTCGGGATGGAGCACGTCGACCTCACGAATCTGACGGTCGAGCACGGCGGCGGAGGCATCGCCATGCTCGAACCGATCGCACAGAAGTTTGCCGACGGCAGCTATCGACGCGACCTCCCGACCGAGATCGTCAAAGCGATGGTGGTGCCGGCCGGACACGGCTTCTCCCGCAAAGACCTCGATGCCCTCGAGAAGTTCGTCCGCCAGATGGGGGCCAAGGGCCTCGCCCGTGCCAAGGTCGACGGCGACGGGAACTGGCTGCAGAGCCCGCTCGCAAAGATGGTCACGCCCGAGTTCCGGAAAGCGGTCAACCAGGCGGTCGACGCCAAGGACGGTGACCTGATCCTCTTCCAATTCGGTCCTACGCAGAAGGTGCACACGGTGATGGCCAACCTTCGCCTTCACGTGGCCCGCAAGCTCGGTGCGATTCCCGAGACGGGCAGCGGTGGCGAATGGAACTTCCTTTGGGTCGTCGATCCGCCGCTCTTCGAGCGCAACGAGGAGAAGAAGCGTTGGGAGGCGGCCCACCACGTCTTCACGCGCCCGCACGACGAATGCATCGAGCTGCTCGAGACCGATCCGGGCAACGTGCTCTGCTACCGCTACGACCTCGTGCTGAACGGCTTCGAGATCGCCGGCGGTTCGATCCGCCTCCACGACCCCGAGGTTCAGAAGAAGGTCTTCGAAGTCATTGGGCTCAGCGACGAAGAAGCCCGTGAGAAGTTTGGCTTCCTGCTCGACGCGCTCACCTATGGTGCGCCCCCGCACGGAGGCATTGCCTTCGGTATGGACCGAGTCGCCATGCTCGCCGCCGAGACGGAATCGATCCGGGACGTGATCGCCTTCCCGAAGACGCAGCGCGCCAATGACCTGATGACCGGCGCTCCGTCGCGGGTCGATCCCGAGCAGCTCCTCGACCTCAAGATCAAGACACTCGAGTAGTCTCGGTCGAAATATCCGGTTTTGGAGGGTATTCGCGGTTGAATAGCGGGAACTTGCTTGCCGTCTGGATACGCGGACAATAAACGCCATGAAACACGCGGTGCCATCGATTCTCGCCGGACTTGCTCTGCTGACCTCGACCGTTCCCGGTTGGAACCAGGCCGATGCGAGTGACGACATCAAGAACTGCTACAGCGTGCACGGGGAAGCACGCTACGGCGCGTTCGCGTACAAGCACGTCGTCATCGTGACCAATCGCTGCGACGTCGAGCTTCAGTGCGAGGTGTGGACCGACGTCGACCCGACGCCGCGCCAGCGCCTGACCGTCGGTCCGAAGGGCACGGGCGAAGTGATCGTTCGGGCGACTTCGCCGGCACGTGCATTCAAGGCCTTCGGCGAGTGCGCTGCCAAGTAGCTGCTCAGTAGAACGGGCTGTCTTCGGTGCGCGTGAAGAATCGCTCGAAAACCGCGTAGCCCTCGGTGACTAGATCGAGCTCCGTGTACTCGTTCGGCTGATGCGCCTGCGCCGCAGTGCCCGGTCCGAGGTTCACTCCGGCAACGCCAATCGAATCGAAGCGCGCCACATCGGTCCACGCTTGCTTGCTTCGAACGCCGTTGACTCCGCAGGTCATCAAATGCTGGACATACGGATTGCTGGCATGAGGGTGACCGGCCGGCGACAGATCGGTCGCCTGAATCTTGCATTCGGCGCCCGCCAAATCGCGTAGCTCTGCAAACGCTTCTTCCGGGGTCCGGCCAGGCGCGAAACGAAAGTTCACGTTGAGCTCGGCCTCCCCTGGCACGACGTTTCGCGCGCGGCCTCCTTGGATGAGCGTCGGCGTCATCACCTCGCGGAACAGGTAGCCATCGATCTCGACGTCGCGCGGCTTGCGGCGCTCCAGCTCTTGGATGAACTCGGCTGCCTTGTAGAGCGCGTTCTCGCCCTGCCAGGGGCGGGCGCTGTGCGCCGTGCGCCCCTGAAAGGTGAGAGTCGCGTGAATCGAGCCCATCGCGCCGAGCTGCATCTGGTTGTCGCTCGGCTCGAGGCAAACCGCGAGATCGAGCTGGTGGAGATCCGGGTGCGTATCGAGGATCGGGCCGAGGCGGTTCTCCTCGAAGGGGCCCTCCTCACGCTCGTAGAAGATCAGGGAGAGATCGCAGGGAAGCGCCGCGAGGTCGAGGCGCTCGACGAGCTCGATCATGATGGCGAGACCAGACTTCATGTCGGCGGCGCCGGCTCCGTAGAGCCGGTTGCCTTCGACCCGCGCCGGACCGTCGTGTTCTGTCCGAACGGTGTCGAGATGACCGACGAGCGCGATCCGAGGCGCTCCGGGCTTCTTCGCGGCATGGACGATCAAGCTGTCGTGAAACCGCGTGATCGCCTCCGCACCGAGGCTCGCCGAGAGACGCTCTTCGACGTGGTCGCAGAGCTCGGCTTCTTCGCCGATCGGGCTCGGAATCCGAGTGAGGGCGAGGAGCGTGTCTCGAAGCGCGTGAGGCAGGTCGGACATGGGATGGCAGATCCTAGCAGGGAGCCCGCGAATAGGCCCCCATCGCCTACATAGGGATATCGTCCGGCGTGTCCCAGTCGCGAAGCGCTGCGTTCAGTTCCGCGGTCATCGGCAGTGCATCGACTTCGAGCGATCGAAAGAGGCTCTGAAACGAGCGTCGCCCCTCAGCGATGGCGGTGTCGAGGACGGCGAGGACAGCGTCTACCTCGTAGCGGGCGAGCATCGGCTCCCAGGGTGCATCCAGTCCCCGGCGCGGCGCCAGAACAGGAGCTTCGCTCCCGTGGTTCCCAAGGGCGCGAAGAACCTTCGCGGTGACGTACGGCATGTCGCAGGCGACCGCGATCACGCGCGCGCGGCCGTCCCTTCGCGCGTATTGGAGCGACGCATTCAAGCCACCCAACGGCCCTGCGTCGCGAGGATCGTCGTCGAGCCGTGGCAGCTCGGGAACCAAGGAGGCATAGGGTTCGGCCTGTCCGACGAGGACCGGACAAACCTCTGCAGCGAGGCCCTGAACGACCAGTGTCTCGAGGATCGTTCGATCGCTTCCGGGGGGCCGGAGAAGGCCCTTGTCAGTGCCCATGCGAGTCGAACGTCCACCGACGAAGATCGCGAGCAACGGCGCAGCCATCGCGGCTCAGGCCATCACGCCCGCCTCGGTGAGGACTCGGCTCTCGAGCTTGTCCGCCAGACGGTTCAGTTGGTCTTGCTGGATCGCGCTGGTCACGAAATTCGTGAAAAACGCCGTAAAAAACGAGGCGGCGTCGAGAATCACCGCGACGACCGAGGTGTCCTGGACCGGACCGAGTCCATTGCGCTCTTCGAACTCCGCGATCTGCTGCGAGATCTGATAGTCGACCCAGATCCCGTAGATCGCGAACGTGATCATCACGAAAAAGAAGTCGAGCCAGAAACCCCGACCGGTGGGTGTGCGGCCATCGAGACGTACGAGATCGGCGTAGACGCCGTGGTACCAAAACGGAAGATAGAAGCCGAGCGTGAAGATGCTGAGGATCAGCACCAGAGCAGGTTCACGGCGTTGGATGATCGGCGCTGTCATGAAGTCATCCCTTCCCGCTCGCGCGTCGCGTTTCCTCCGCTACCTTTCGTCCCATGAACGGCGGCGCCACGCAAGCGGCCACCATCGGCGTGATCGGTGATGTGCATCTGTTCTGGGACGAAGACGACACTGCGTTCTTCAATCGCGCAGGCTACGACATGCTGTTCTTCGTCGGCGATCTCGCCGGTTACACGCAGGTTCGCGGGCTTCGTCTCGCACGTGAGTTGCGCAAGCTCCAGGTGCCCGCGTTGTGCATCCCGGGCAATCACGACGGTCTGCACGCGTTCCAACTGGGCGCAGAGGTAACCCCCCGTGCACACCGATTGCGTCACGCGTTCTGTCGCGGACAGGCACGTCGATGCCGAAACCTGGAGAGGGCCCTCGGCCCCGTCGAGCTGTTGGCCTACACCCGACGCCGCGTGGCCCCGGCCGGTGTTCCTCTGAACATCATCGTCGGTCGACCGCATTCGATCGGCGGAAGCCGGCTGGCCTGCATTCGCTATTTGACGAGCGAATTCGGTGTGGACTCGATGGAGGCGTCGTCCGACCGACTGAAGTCCTTGGTCGACGTCTGTGACGAGGCACCGATCCTCTTCCTGGCGCACAACGGCCCGTCGGGCCTGGGCGACCGGGCGAGCTCGATCTGGGGCTGCGACTTCCGCAAGAAGGAGGAGGACTGGGGCGATCGCGACCTCGAGGAGGCGATCCGATACGCGCGCGACGGTGGACGAACGGTCCTCGGAGCAGTGGCGGGCCACATGCACCGACAGACGAAGTCCGGCAAGCGACGGCCGGGTCAGGTCGAGCAGGGCGGGATGCTCTTCGTCAACGCCGCAGAGGTGCCGCGGCACCGCGACGCCGATGGCATCAAGCGGCGCCACCATGTGAAGCTCACCCTGACCGGGCAGTCGCTGCAGGCCGAGGATCTCTGGGTCTGATCGTCTCAGCGAAGCTTGGTCTTCGCAGACGCCATCTTCAGGACGCGTTGGAAATGCTTCTTGTCCACCGGCTGAACCGAGAGCCGTGAGCCTTTTTGCGTGACACGCATCTCCTCGAGGGCAGGGTCGTCTTTGAGAGCCTGAAGCGGCAGCTCTTCGTCGAACCTTTCGACGAACGTGACGTCGACCATCGACCAGCGCGGATCATCTTTTTTCGACTTCGGGTCGAAGTACTGGCTCTTGGGATCGAACTGTGTGTCGTCGGGGTAGGCTTCCCGACTGATGCGGCATAGGCCCGCCACGCCGGGGGGCTTCGCGTTGGAATGATAAAACAGCACGAGATCGCCCTCGCGCATGTCACGCATGAAGTTTCGAGCCTGGTAATTGCGAACGCCTTCCCAAGATTCGGTGCCATCGCGTTCGAGGTCGTCGATGGAATAGACGTCCGGCTCGCTCTTCATGAGCCAGAGCCGTTTTGCTCGCTTTGCCACGGCGCAACTATGGCACATCGAACCCCGCGCACGACGGAGATTTGACCCCGGAGAGCGGCTCGGCCGATCATGGCGCGGTCTTGCGTTCCACGACGATCAAGGCCCTCGTGGCAGGGCTTCCAGCCCTGCTCCTCTACCTCCTGACGAGCTCGGGCATTGCGCACTGGCTCGACAGCGGTGAGTTCGTGGCGGCCGCCGCGGACTTCGGGATCTCCCATCCGCCGGGGCAGCCACTTTCAGCGATCGTGCTCGGAGCGGCCAACCTGCTGCCGATGGGCTCCCTCGGATTCCGGATGGCGATCCTATGCGCGCTGTTCGGTGCGGTCGCGGTCACCGCACTGGCGTTCGCATTCGAGAACACACTCCAGGCCGGCGATCTGGTCAAGCGATCGTTGCGCTTCCCAGTCGCGCTCGCCGCCGCTTGGTGGGTCGGTGGAACCTATGCGTGGTGGTTTCAGGCGGTGCGACCAGAAGTCTACGCGCTCCAAGCGGCGCTGACCTGCATCGGGATCGAGCGCCTCCTCCGAGTGTCGCTCAGCCAGAGCGGAGGAGACGTGCGGCCCCTCTATCAGGGAGCCTTGGCCCTGGGCCTGGCTCTGGCCAACCACCACTACCTAGCGCTTCTCGCTCTGTTGCCTGCGCTATGGCTCCTGCCCGGGGTGTGGCGAAGCTTCGGTTGGAAACCCTTTGTCTGGTCGCTCGCGTTCGTCGCGGCGGGGGTTGCGACATACCTGTATCTCCCCATTCGAGCCCTGGCCGGACCCTATCTGAACCTCGGAGACCCATCGTCGCCCGGACGATTCTGGTGGGTCATCTCCGCGCAGGCATTTCAGAAGAGCGTTTCGCCGGACGCTGTCGCGCCGTTCGGGGAACGCCTCGCCGACGTGCTCGTGGTGACCGGAGAGGACCTTCACGCAGCGTTGCTCGTCGTCTCGTTGCTGGGCGCCTATTTCATGCTCCGCGTGGGATCGACGAGAAAGTACGGCCTCTTCTGGCTCACGCTCTGGCTGGTCTATGCACTCGGCCGGGCCTCGATTGGCTTCGTTCACGGCAATCCGGATGCGATCGCGTATTTCATGCTGTCCTACGCAGCGATCGGCGTGCTCGCGGCGTTCGCGATCGGTGTGTTGCTCTCTGCACTGGCCGAGGCCCTACCGAACCGGCCCAAGGTCGCACCGGCGATCGCGATCGGCGTGGCGCTCCTGGCAACCCTTCAGGTGGCTCGTTCATTCGCCTCCACGTCGTTGGCTCACTTCGTCGATACGGATCTCTTCGATGATGGGCTCCGGCGAGAGCTTCCGAGCCGTGCCGTGGTCTTGGTGCACAACCCACAGACGATCTTCCGATTCTGGGGGGGTGAGGCCGAGGAAATGAACCGCCCCGACCTGACGATGATTCCTCTACCGCTGCTCACCTATCCGAAGCTCGTGGATCGGTTCGTCCAACGAGAGCCCGAGCTCAAGCCGTTGCTTCGAAGCTACGTCCTCGATGGCTCTCTCAGCGCGGCAGAGCTTCAAAGTCTGGCGGCGATACGACCGGTCTTCGTCGAAATGGACGTGCGCGTCGATCGGGAGATGATGGACCTCATCGTTCCGGAGCACCTCTACTACCGCGTGCTGACGGCCGACACGACTGCGACCGACGAGGCCACGGCCATGCGCAGCCACGCGCTGCAATGGGGCTCGCTTTACGAGCGCCTCGGTCGGCCGATCGACCCCCAGACGAAGACGCAGCTCCTCTGGCGGCACTACGCGGATTCTCTTTACTTTGCGGCGGTTGGAGACCTCAACGGGGCTCGTAGGACCGTCGACGCCGGACTCGCCTTGAACCCGCATGCCAAGGAGCTCCGGGCCCTCTCGGAGGCGCTGGAGACGGCCGGGCCCGGCGAGCCGATCGACATCCGACCGTTTACGATTCGCTAGCGGGCTTGGCGCTCTGCTCGGCGGGCCCGACGATACACTTCGTAGAGGCTTTGCCGGATCCGCGGTGGCACGCTGCGTCGGAGGTCGATCTTCCAAGCACGATGCTGCTTGACGAGGACGATCGGTTGAATCTCGGGATTCTCGGGCGCGACTTGCACTTCCGCGACATCGGAGTTCACCGAAATTTGGAGATCCTCTTTCGCGGCAACGAGTTGACCAAAGACGAAGCCGCCGAGCGCTTGATCGTGCTCACCTTGCCAGTCGGAGAAGCAAGAACGAAAGAGCTCGCCGTCGACGAGCTCGAAACGCTCTCGCGCTTGGAGACGTCGGCGTGCTTCGTCCTGACTCATCTCGTTCACTCCGTACGCACGGAACAGTGATTGGATCGTTGTGCTTGGCGACTCGAAGCCAGAAGGCGCTGGCTCGCTCTTGCAGCAGAGGAGCAGGGACAGGCCGAGAGCGAGGACGAGGACGGTTCGCACGGGTCGGGTTATCGCGCCGAATCGAGCCCCTGTCGAACTATTGACGGGGCGCTCACCGTGCTTAATTTGCCGCGAAATGAGACTAGATCGACTCACCACCAAGACACGCGAGGCCTTGGTCGCGGCTCAGCAAAACGCTGCGGATCGTGGCAATCCAGAGGTCTACCCGGAGCACTTGCTGCTCGACCTCCTCGCTCAGGCCGGCGGGCTCGCCCCTGCCATCCTCGAGAAGGCGGGCGCAGACCTCCAGGGTGTGGTCCGCGCCCTCGGTGCCGTGCTGGACCGTATGCCGAAAGTCGCCGGCGGCGCGGAACCGGGGCTCTCCTCGCGTTTGCGCGATCTCCTAAACAAGGCGTGGAAAGAGACCGAGGCCCTCAAAGACGAATACACCTCGGCGGAGCACGTCTTGCTTGCCGCGTACAGCGACAGTTCTCTCAAGAAGCTGCTCGAGGCTCAGGGCGTCGATCGCAACACGCTCTTCGGGTCGGTCCAAGAAGTCCGAGGAAGTCAGCGGGTCACGGACCCCGATCCCGAAGGGAAGTTCCAGGCGCTCGAGAAGTACACGCGGGACCTGACCGAGGCCGCGCGGGAGGGCAAGACCGACCCGGTGATCGGGCGCGATGAAGAGATCCGTCGCGTGATGCAGGTCCTCTCGCGACGCACCAAGAACAACCCGGTCTTGATTGGCGAGCCCGGCGTCGGAAAGACTGCCATCGCCGAGGGAATCGCGCACCGCATCGTCCAAGGCGACGTGCCCGAGGGCATCAAGAACAAGAAGCTTCTTTCGCTCGACCTCGGCGCGATGGTCGCAGGCTCGAAGTACCGAGGCGAGTTCGAGGAACGGCTGAAGGCCGTGCTTCAGGAGATCGAATCGGCGAAGGGCGAAATCATCCTCTTCATCGACGAGCTCCACACGCTGGTCGGGGCAGGAGCCTCCGAGGGCTCGATGGACGCGAGCAACATGCTCAAGCCGGCGCTCGCTCGCGGCGAGCTTCGCTGCATCGGCGCAACTACGCTCGACGAATACCGCAAGCACATCGAGAAGGACGCGGCTCTCGCACGGCGTTTCCAGCCGGTGTTCGCCGGCGAGCCTTCGGTGCCGGACACGATCGGGATCCTTCGCGGGCTCAAAGAGCGCTACGAGATCCACCACGGCATCCGAATTCAGGACTCGGCGATCGTTGCGGCCGCGACACTGAGCGAACGGTACATCACCGACCGTTTCCTGCCCGACAAGGCGATCGACCTCGTCGACGAAGCCGCGTCCCGGCTGAAGATGGAGATCGATTCCCTGCCCGCGCCGATCGACACGGTCGAGCGAAAGGTCACCCAGCTCGAGATCGAGCGTGAAGCGCTGAAGAAGGAGAAGGACGAGGCGAGCAAGAAGCGGCTTGTCGATCTCGAAAAGGAGCTCTCCGATCTGCAGGAGCAGCGAGATGCGATGCGCGCTCAATGGATGCGCGAGAAGGACTTGATCACCGAAATCCGTGAGAAGAAGGAGCTGGTCGAGAGCCTTCGGCTCGACCTCGAGCGTGCCGAGCGAACCACCGAGTACGAGAAGGCCGCTCGGCTTCAGTACGGCGAGATTCCGGCGGCCGAGGCTGCCGTCACGCAGGCTCAGGAGAAGCTCGCCGAGGTCCAGGAGAGCGCCTCCTTTTTGAAGGAAGAGGTGACCGACGAAGACATCGCGCAGGTGGTCTCCAAGTGGACCGGAATTCCGGTGAGCAAGATGCTCGAGGGCGAGAAGGAGAAGCTACTGCAGATGGAAGATCGCCTCGCAGAGCGGGTGATCGGACAGGACGAAGCGGTGGTGGCCGTGTCGAACGCGGTCCGCCGTTCTCGGGCGGGCCTGAGCGAGCCCAATCGTCCGATCGGTTCGTTTCTTTTCCTCGGACCCACAGGCGTCGGGAAGACCGAGCTCGCGCGCGCGCTCGCCGAGTTCTTGTTCGACGACGACAAGGCCATGATCCGACTCGACATGAGCGAGTACATGGAAAAGCATGCGGTCTCTCGATTGATCGGCGCGCCTCCGGGCTACGTCGGCTACGAAGAGGGCGGGCAGCTCACCGAGCCGGTGCGAAGGCGACCCTACTCGGTCGTACTCTTCGACGAGGTGGAAAAGGCTCACCCGGACGTGTGGAACGTTCTTCTTCAAGTCCTCGACGACGGCCGATTGACCGATGGTCAAGGGCGGACGGTAGACTTCAAGAACGTGGTCATCATCCTCACGTCGAACGTCGGGTCGCACCACATCATGGCGCTCGACGACGAGGAAGCGATGCGAAAAGCGGTCACCGAGGATCTCCGCGATGCGTTCCGACCGGAGTTCTTGAACCGCCTCGACGAGACGATCATCTTCCATCGCCTCGACCGCGCCCAGCTTCGAAGCATCGTGGACGTTCAGCTTCGCAGCTTCGAGAAGCGGCTGGCGGAGCGGGAGATGCGCCTCGAGATCACCGAAGCCGCGAAGGACTTTCTCGCAAACGTCGGCTACGATCCGACCTATGGAGCACGCCCCCTGAAGCGCGCGATTCAACGCTATCTCGAGAATGGCTTGGCCGAGGACATTCTTGGCGGGCGGTTCTCGGCCGGCGATACGATTCGGGTCGACGCCGGTGAGGGGAAGCTGGTCTTCGAGGGCGGGGCGGCCCCCGAGAACCCTATGGATGCCACGGTCGACGCCTGATTTGACTGAAATCTTAGTGAGTTAGGGCGTGCGGGTGCGAAAAAACCAGGCCTCCTTGCGCGCCCCAGTACACTGTGTAAGCCTCCGCGGCTCTTGAAGGGAGCAGAAGCGTTCATGGTCGAGACCGTACAGTGCAAACCAATCGAAGTTCACGT
>CBDUCC010000021.1:0-18393 GCA_965365555.1 uncultured Myxococcales bacterium
AAACGACCTCGACGCGGTACGCGATGCGATTGACACCGCCGGGATTCCGGTGGGTGAAGCGACGCTCGAGTACATCCCGAACAACCCCAAGGTCGTCGAGGGCGCTGAGGCCGAGAAGCTGATTCGGCTCTACGAGGCGCTCGAGGAGCACGACGACATCCAGAACGTCTTCTCCGATTTCGAGCTTAGCGAGCAAGCGCTCGCCGAGATGTCTTGAGCACGATGCGCGTACTCGGCATCGATCCCGGTAGCCGGCGAACCGGTTGGGGGGTCGTGCAACTCGAGGGAACACGATTGCGGCACATTGCAGCTGGGACGATCAAGGTTCCACAAAAGCTGGCGCTCTCGGAGAGGCTGCTGCGGATCCACCTGGGTCTCGCCGAGGTGATCAGAGCTCATGCGCCCGAAGCGGTCGCCGTCGAAGAGATCTTCTTCGCGAAGTACGCGAACGCCGCACTCACGCTCGGGCATGCCCGAGGCGTCGCCTTACTGGTCGCCGCGCAATCGGAGATCGCGGTGCATGAATACCCACCGGCAATCGTGAAGCGGACCGTGGTTGGTCGGGGCGCAGCGGACAAGGTGCAGGTCGGACGTCTGGTGACCGCATTGCTCGGGCTCCGCGAGCCGCCCCAAGAAGACGCCGCCGACGCCTTGGCGGTAGCGATTACGCACATCCAGGCGAGCCGTTCGGCGCCGGTTCGGAGACGTCCGTGAAATACACAAATGTTCAGTAACCTGCTACTGTCGGGCCCGTGATCGGTCGGATTACTGGGACGATTGAGCATCGGGAACCGGACGGGTCCGTCGTGGTCGACGTCCACGGGGTGGGCTACGAGGTGTTCTTGCCAGGCGGGACCGCGGGCCGGGTCGAATCGGAGCTCGGCCAACCGGTGAACCTTCACATTCACACGCACGTCCGTGAGGATGCGCTGGTCTTGTTCGGATTCGCGACTCTGGAAGACCGAGCTGCGTTTCGAGCCCTCCTCAAGGTGAGCAGCATCGGGCCGAAGCTCGCACTCGCGATCCTGGGTGCGATGAACGCCGCCGAGCTTCGCGATGCGATCGCCCGCCAAGACAAAACGGCCTTCCGGGGGATCAGCGGGGTCGGGAAGAAGACCGTGGAGCGGATGCTCGTCGACCTTCACGACAAGCTCGAGTTCGCTGCGACGAGCCAAACCGGGGTGCGACTCCGCGCTGTGCCAGGTCCGTCGAGCTCAGCAACGGACACCGTAGTTGGTGCCCTGATCAACATGGGATACAAGCGGGCTGAGGCCGAGGCGGCGGTCGGTGGCGCGCTCGGCACATCGGACGAGGAGAACGTCGAAGGCCTGTTGCGCGCCGCGCTTTCGGCTCTGTCATGACGAACGTGGAAGCCCGAGCAAACGATACGCTGAGTGCGGACGAGCAATCGAATGACCGCACGCTCGACCGGAGCCTGCGCCCGAGTCAGTTCGACGACTTCGTCGGCCAGGATGCGATCAAGGACAATCTTCGAGTGTTCGTCCAGGCTGCCCGGCAACGAGGGGAGCCCATCGATCACACGCTTTTCTGTGGTCCGCCGGGACTCGGCAAGACGACCCTCGCATTGATTCTGGCAGAGGAGCGCGGCGTCACTCTGCACTCGGCTTCAGGACCTGCCATCGAGCACAAGGGTCAGCTGGCCGCTCTCCTCACCAAGCTCGAGCCCAACGACGTCTTGTTCATCGACGAGATCCATCGACTGAATGCGACCGTGGAAGAGAACCTCTACACTGCCGTGGAGGATTTCCGCATCGACGTCGTGAATGGAGACGGACCGTATGCGCAGACGCTGCAGCTTCCCCTGGTTCCATTCACGCTCGTCGGAGCGACCACGCGAACCGGCCTGCTGACCAACCCGATGCGCTCGCGCTTCGGCTACATCGCCCGGCTCGACTATTACCCAGACGAGGCGCTTCGCCTCATCATCGAGCGGAGCGCCAGCCTTCTCGATCTGTCCCTCAGCAACGAAGCCGGGCATGAGCTTGCTCGCCGGTCACGAGGCACCCCGCGCATCGCGAACCGACTACTCCGCAGAGCACGTGATTTCGCGGAGGTCTTGTCGAACGGCAAGCTCGACGGCAAGACGGCACGGGCGGCGCTCGAGCGTCTCGATGTCGACGAAGCAGGCCTCGACCAGATGGATCGCCGCTACTTGAGCGTGATCATCGACCACTATGACGGCGGACCGGTCGGCATCGAAACCTTGGCCGCCGCGCTCAGCGAGCCCCGCGACACCCTCGAGGACGTGTACGAGCCATATCTTCTTCAGCGAGGTCTTCTCGCCCGGACGGCGCGCGGACGTGTGGCCACGCGCCATGCGTTCGAACACCTCGGCAAACAGCCGCCCAAGGGGCAACAGACCGGTCTGTTCTGATGGAGCCGGAACGGCGCCCGGCCGCCGAGGGCCTCCTCGCCTGGGTCGAGCGCTGGTCGCCGGCTGACGCCGAATCCTGGTCGCGCTGGCGTCAGGCTTTGTCTTCCCAACAACGAAGCGAGGCCTTGTTCCCTCTTCAGTCACTTCTGGCGGGCCTGGTGGCCTTTCGCCAGCTCGAGAACCACCCGCTGGCCACTTCGATGGTGGACTTTCGTCCGCATCTGCTCGCGGTGCACGCAGGGTTCGATTGGGCTCTCGATCTAATCGGTGAGCTCGAGGGCGCGCCTGGCGACGGCGAGGCCGAACCGGGGCTCTCGCTCGGGAATTTGGAGCGCTCGATCGCCGACGCGCGACACGTGAGCGGTCGACTCGCCGAGTTGCAGAAGGTCGACGCGGCAGCCTTCCAGTCGAGCTGCGACCTGTTCTTGCGCGATCTCTCGAGGAATGCGTTTTTCCGACCCCCGGAGCCATTGGAGTTCGCAAATGTCTCAGAGCTCGTTGGACCCAGCGGGTTCGGCTCCTCGCTCGACGGATGGCAGAGTGAAGCCGCAAGAACGACCACGGTGATCGCATTCCTCACGCTGCTGCGGAGCCATCGCTGCCTCGGCATCGCGGATCGCCAAATCGGCGATCGGGACGGACTCCTCCGAGCTCACATCCTGGTCGCCGGCGCGCGCCGGGAGTTGCGCGCCCTCACGCAGTTTCTGCTGGTGCACGGCGTGGAGTCGTTCGCCGAGGAGCTCGAGGCTCGACTCCTTCAGGTGGACGTGGGCGAGCTCGGCGCAGCGCGGACCGAGCTCGGCGAAGCCTCGAAGGAGCTCCAAACGCTTCGCGAGACCGTTGAAGGGATTGCCATCGAGATCCACAGCAAAGTGCGTTCGCTGCTCGAGGAACCCCTTCCCGACTTGTCGGCGCAGAGGATCGTGGTTTCCTCCGAGCGCCTCCGAAACGGGATCCGCGAGCTTCGCACAGCCCTGAAGGACGCGGCGAGGCGTCTGCGCTGCATGAACGAGGTCGAGGGTCACGCCGAGTGCGTGACGCGACAGAGCGAGCGCGTGCGCGCGGACCTTACCCAAGACATCTGGGCATTCCGATTGATCCTCAGGGCATTCCTCGCGAAGGCCGCGGTCGCTCGGCCTGGGTCCGAATGGTGGAGTCATTCTGCGCGCCCAGAGTTCATCGGCGAGTTCGTCCGACACTTTCGTGTATTCGGACCACGCCTTGCCAAGGGCACGGGCTACGCGGAACGAGGCGCGCTCACCCGGGCCGTGAGCGCACTGAGCGGGCGTGAAGAGTTGGATGCGGTGAGATTCGACGCTGCAATTCATGCTTGCGACCGGTTCGTCGAACACCTGGAGATAAAGCTCGACGAAGCATCGCCCGCGACACGGGTCCCATTCGACAAGCGGCAGGCTGCCGTCGAGCTTCGAGGATACCTGGCAGCCGCCAAGCAGCGTTCGCTGAGCGATCAGGCCGCGGCCGGCGCATTCGGCGTGTTCGACCCTACCCGCTTGAACGCGGGTTAGACCGAAATCCCGATCGCGGCCAAGGTTCGCTCGATGACCCAGAACGCCGCCAATGAGCCGATCAGGTACGCCGGCACCGCGGGGGTCTCGCGCAGGCGGACCGGGATGACAGGCCGAATCAGCACGTAGAGGGCGCCAGCGACCGCAATGACACCGAGCTGGCCGAGCTCGAGACCGAGATTGAATCCGAGCAAGGCCAACGGAATCTCATCGCTCGGGAGGCCTGCGTCGAAAAGAACCGATGCAAAGCCGAGCCCGTGCAGCAAACCGAGCGACCCGGGAAGCGCCCAAGGGTGCCGCCAAACCGGACCGTGTGTTCCCGATTGGATCTCCAACGCAAGAACTACGATGGTCATGGCGATCAGAGCCTCGACGAGAGTCTGCGGAACGCGAAGAATCCCAAGGACAGAAAGCGCCAGAGTGAGACTGTGACCCAGCGTGAAGGCGGTCACGGCCGCGACCAGGCGTCTTCGCCATCCAAACAGGACCATGAGACCGAGAACGAAGGTGAGATGATCCCAGCCCGTGAGAAGGTGCTCGATCCCTAGCGAGAGGTACTCGACAAACGAATGCGAGCGTTCCTCGGGAGCGGACACCGTCAGCTCAGGGACTGCCGCATCGAGGATCACGTGGTGAACCTCGCCGTCGCGACTGAGGATTCGAACGACCACGTTGATGGAGGAATCCTCGAAGCCGTCGACCGAGATCCGGGCACCCAACATGTCTGGCGGGTCGCAGCGAAGCTTGGTTCGCTCGACGTACGCGCTCCCCTCCTCGTCGAACGTGCGCTCGGGAACGCCGACGGCAGTGCATCCGTCCGGAATGCGAGGGCGAAGCGACTGACCCGTGGGCCGAGCGGAAGGCGCGCGCCAGCGCATGGTCCAGGCATCCCCGTCGGATGGCTCGAACGACAACACGGACGGCGCCATCGGATGGGCCTGCGCCGCCTCTGCATCGAGCAGGAGCAGCACCGCCGAAAGAGCGAGGACGGAGGAGAGCCGAATCATGGCCGCCTTTCGACCTCGACCTCATATTCGTCGAGCAGAGCGTCCATACGCTGGGTGCGGAGCTCTTCTCGCAACTCCCGCAGTAGGTCGGCGCGGACTTGCGGTCCGATGACGCCGAGCTCGGGCAGATAGTCGGGCTCTCGCTCGAGCACCCGAATGAAGTGCAGGCCGTAGACCGACTGGATCGGCCCACGCCAGACGCCCTCGACACCGTCGACGAGAGCCGAGGCAAGCGACTCACCGAGCTGCGAACGCACTCGGGATGGGCTCGCCGACTGCTCGGTTCGGACCCCCGGCAACGGATCCCCGAGACCTTTCGGCGGACGGTCCTCGAGCGACTCGAGCGCGAGCCGCATCGCAGTCGCGTCCTCGGACAAGGTCTCTGCGCGTTTCGTTCCGCTGAGAAACACCTGCTGGAAGCGAACCTTGCCCTCGCGCTCAAAGCGCGAGGCGTGAGTCCGGCGGTGCACTTCGAGCTCCTCCGTCGTGGGCATGCGATCCTCGGGGATGTACCCCAACGCTTCGCGAGCGCGGTAGAGCAGACGGGCGCGGACGATCGGGTCATGAGCCTGCATGTTCATTTCGATCGCTCGGGCGTAGAGCGTCGCGTCGTCGTCGCGGGAGTCCGGCTCGATGAAGCGCATGTTGCGCACCAGATGACTGTAGACGACGGGATCCCGCCTATCCCAGCCGCGACGCCGCGCCTCCTCGAGGAGAATCGCCTCGCGGATCGCCCGGTCGAGCTCCTCGGGCCTGGCGGACTCGGACACGCGTACGCTGACCCTGGGCGCCTCGCGTTGGCCGCGCTCGTAGGCGACCTTGCCGCCCAAAAGCAGAGCGCCGATCAGGAAATACTGAAGCAGCGGGCGGAGCATCAACCCGGCGGCTGATACCAGATCGGCGAGGTCCAGGCGCGCTCTTGAATCGAGGTCTCCACGCGGGGAACGCAGCAGCGAGCGTCCGCGGCAGGAAGGTTGTCGGGATCGGAGCAGTCGATGGAATCACACCATTGCACGTTCAGGCCTGCGGACGGATCACAGCAATCGCAAAGGGACGTGTTGCCGGACGAGGTCTGAGCGGCGGCGCACTCTTCATAGTCCCATTGTTCGCAATCGTACTCGGCCGCGGAACACTGCCAGGTCGACCAGCGGCAGGTCGGATTCTCGATGACGCGGGCATAGTAATACGCTCGCTCGGATGGATCGAAGTCCGGATCCTCCCAGACGGTGCAGAGGTCGCTCGCCCCGGAACCTTCCGGCATGCAGGTGTCGAGGTCGACGCTGGCGCCATTGTCGGGATTGCCGGCGACGTCGTAGACCTGAACCTGATGCTCGCCGCCTTCGATCCAGCCCTTGATGATCTGAATGCGCTGCAAGGGTGCGCCCATCGGATCCTGTCGTGCAGAGACGACGAAGCGCGGCGCGCCATCGCCCGTGGGCTCTTGCAGCCGGCCGCCCATCGGAACGCCGCCGTCGTATCCTTGCGCCGCGAGGTCTTCGTCATCGCAAAGACCTTCCGGATACTCCCAGCCACCGAACATGCGAACGACGATTCGGGGGCCGCTCGTCCCAAAGACTTCCTTGCGTCGAAACGACGCAAAGATCGAATCGCGCGCGTTCTCCTCCGCCCACACCCCGGTGAGACCGCCGCCGCTCAGATACTCGATGTCTGGAAAGCCCTCCGGCGGCGGCAAGAATCGGTTCGGCTGCCCCGCACCGCCGTGCCCCTTGAAGTCGTCCTCAGCCACGAACCCAGGAGTCGAAATGTGGGTGTCGGTGGCCGCGGTGATCCCGTACTCGAATGGATTCACGCCCAGCGAGCCCTCGAGCTTGAGGCCTTCGCCGTACGCGTAGCGGAGGAAGCCATTGGGGTTGGGCGGAGTGATCTGGTTGAGGTTCGTCGTAGCGAGCGTCGCAAAGGGAATGACTTCGAAGCCGCAAAGCTCGTCCGAATTGGACTCTCCCGGAAGGCATTCCGAGGCGCCCTTGTGCTGATAGAGCTCGATGACGGGCTCGAGCGCCAGGCGCAGCTCCGCGTACTCCGGGGTGAAGGGCTCACCGTTCTTCATGCTGTTCTCGAAGTAGATCCCGTCCGAGAGGTTGGTGTTGTGCGGGATGGCAAGCACGTCACAGTCGTTGTCCGCGTCGATGCATTCTTCTTTCAGTCGAGCCCAGAGGTCCTCGGCATAAGGCTCATCCAAGTAGCTGTACGGAAGGTCGGTCACGGTGCCGTTCTTGAACATCACGTTTCGGTGCAGGTTCCGAGAAGCGGGGCCGCTGCTCCACTCGTAGCCGGGGAATGTCGTGAACTCGCAGCTCGGGCCCCGATCGTAGGCGGCCTCCGCCTTTTCGACGATCTCCCCCCAGACGTCCATCCCCGCATCGACGCAGAAGACGCCGTCCGGGCCGCAGAGCTCGGGGTAACGCGCGAGCTCGGGCGGGAAGGCGGTGAAGCCGTTGATCTCGACGAATGAGATGCCCACCTCCTCAGGCGTTGCATCGAACTCCTGCGCGGTCCGGTAGTCCATGCACTGCCGGCTCTCGTAGCCCATCGCCTCGGGGTCGTTGCAGACCTTGATCGTTCCGAGGAACTCGGCGTGGTCGCTCAAGGTGACGAAGTCGAGCGGCCGGTCGATCCGGGCCATTCGTGTGGCGGCCCCGTCTTCCTGGTATGGCTGCAGGGGGATCTCCTCTCCACGGGCGAACGCGTAAGCGTCGTCCTGCGTGGTGCGGGTGCCCTGCATGTTCGCATCGAACGAGAGCTCGGTGTGAATGTGGGTGTCGCCCCAGTACACTTGGCGAAGCTCATCGAAATCCGCGCAGCGGCCGGGACGGTCGACGAACTCACCCTCCTCACTGGAGCAAGCGGGCGAAATGATGACGACAAACGCCGAAAGCAGCGCTGCAAAGATGCGGGACATGGGGGAAAATTAGTGGAATCGGCCGATTTTGCAATAGCCGCTAAAGCTCGACCTCGCCCTGGAAGACGAAGCGCGCGGGGCCCTGCATCAGCACGCTGTCGCCGGGCGCGCCGACAGTGACCAGCAGAGTGCCGCCGGGGAGACGAATGCTGAGCGGCTCGTCACGCTGCGCGCGGCCGGTTTCGACCGCGGCGACGGCGGCTGCGCAGGCGCCAGTACCGCAGGCCTCCGTCCAGCCCGCACCCCTCTCGAGCACATCGAGACGCATGCTGCTGCCCTGGTGCTCCGAGACGAAGCCCACGTTGACGCCCTCCGGAAAATGCGGGTCGCGCTGAAGAGCCGGTCCGATCCTGGTGCGTGCATCGCCCAGATCGTCGAACGTCACCGCGTGCGGATTGCCCATGGAGACGCCGCTCCACCGAACGGTGGCTCCGGCCACCTCGAGCGCATGATCCAGCCACGGCCGATTCGAGTTGAGTGGCAGGTCGCGGGGGCTGAGCGAAGGCGGCGCCATCTGAACCGCGACGGACTCGGCGCCGGGTCGGTTGACGACGATGCAGGAATGAGGACCTGCGAGGGTGTCGATGCTGACTTCGAGCGCCTCTTCCCCGGCGAGCCGCGCGAGATGCAGCGCGGCGCATCGAATGCCATTGCCGCACATCTCGGGAACCGAGCCGTCGGAGTTGATCACATCGATGCGGGGGGAGTCGACGTCGAGGAGAAGAACGCCGTCGCCTCCAACGCCGCGGTGACGATCGCACAGAGCGATCGCCTGATCCGTAGAGAGCTCGACGCCGCCAAGCGCCACTCTCTCGATCAGAACGAAGTCGTTCCCGAGTCCCTCGTATTTGAAAAACCGCAGCACGGGGCTCCTTTAAGACCCCTGGTAAGGAAAGGCCAGGAGCCCGGTGCCGGTGAAATTCGCACTTGGGTCTCTAAATGCTCCGAATTGCAGGCTTTTTAGGGGTGCTTCGTGTCCCGCTAGGAGCAGCCCATGGAGTTGCCGCAGTTGAGGCACTTGTAGCAGGCCCCATTGCGCACCGTGATGTGCCCACACTTATCGCACATCGGCGCGTCGCCCATCATTTCACCGAGCTGCTGATCGAGCGCGCTCGGTGGCTGTGCCCCTTCGTCGAAGCCGAAGGTGACCTGCTCCGCTGGCGCGATCACCGGCGGTGGCTCGCTTGGCTGTGCGCCTTCGAGCCGGTGCGCCGCGGCGACGTCCGTTGGATTCTGAAGCTCCTCCTGCTCTTCTTTCGGGGGCACCTGCGCGAAGTCGTACTGCTTCAGGTACTCGACGCCGAGGACACGGAATACGTAGTCGATGATCGAGGTGGAGAACTTGATGTTTGGATGTCCCTCGACGATGCCCTGCGGCTCGAAGCGGGTGAACGTGAACTGGCGGACGTACGCATCGAGCGGAACCCCGTGCTGGAGACCCATCGACACGCTGATCGCAAAGCAGTTCATCAACGAGCGGAAGGCCGCGCCCTCCTTGTGCATGTCGACGAAGATCTCGCCGAGCGACCCGTCTTCATACTCACCGGTGCGGAGGAAGACTTTGTGTCCGCCGATCCGTGCCTCCTGGGTAAAGCCCTTCCGCTTCTTCGGAAGACGGTGCCGTCGGGTCGAAGGTGGCGTGAGCCACTCCTGGATCGGAGCCGCCGGAGTCGGAGTGGCCGGCGTCGGGGAGCCCTTCGCTTCTGCCTTCGTCTCGGCCTCCTCTTCGGATGAGGAGTCGTCCTTCGTGTTCAGTGGCTGCGAGGACTTCGAGCCGTCGCGGTAGAGCGCGATGGCCTTGAGCCCGAGCTTCCAGCCCTCCTTGTAGATCTCCTCGACGTCCTCGACGGAGGACTCTTGCGGGAGATTGACCGTCTTCGAAATTGCGCCCGAAAGGAACGGCTGCGCCGCCGCCATCATGTGGACGTGGGACATCGGCTTGAGAAAGCGCTCGCCGATCTTTCCGCAGCGGTTCGCGCAGTCGAAGACCGGAAGGTGCTCCGCACGAAGATGAGGCGCGCCTTCGACGGTCATGCGACCGATGACTACGTCATTGATCTCGCCGATCTCCTTGTCGGAGTGGCCCCAGAATCGGAGTAGGTGGAAGCCGGGGCGGTTGTAGACCTCGGCTGCGATCCCGAGCCGCTCGTAGGCCTCGGTGCCGATCACCCAGGGGGCGAGCGCTGCGCCAACGTCGAACACGCCGCGAAGCGCCTTCTCCGCCTTCTCGACCTCACGCTCCGTGAGGCCGTTCTCGAGCAGCGCCTTGCGTCCGCAATGAGGCGCACCGGTAAAGGTGTTGGTGCCGGTGACGTAGGACACGATGTCGGCGACCTGCGCCTCGGTGTAACCGAGACGTTGTAGCGCTTTCGGAACGCTCTGGTTGACGATCTTGAAGTAGCCGCCGCCAGCGAGCTTCTTGAACTTCACGAGAGCGAAGTCCGGCTCGATGCCAGTCGTGTCGCAGTCCATCAGAAGACCGATCGTCCCGGTCGGAGCGAGCACGGTCGACTGCGAGTTGCGGTAGCCGTAGAGCTCGCCGAGCTTGCAGGCCAAGTCCCAGTCTTCGTGGGCCGCTTCAATTAGCTCCGGAGGGCAGGCGGTCGGCTCCTCGTCGGTCATGCCTGGGCCGCCGGCCTCGTTGATGCGGTAGGCTGCGTCACGATGCTTGCCCATCACGCGGAGCATTGGCTGGCGGTTTCGCTGGAACCCTTGGAAGGGACCCTTGCTGGCGGCAATCTCGGCCGACGTCGCGTACGCGTGGCCGCAGAGGATCGAGGTCAGCGAAGCGGCGATCGTTCGTCCCTCGTCGCTGTCGTACGGGATGCCGAGCTGCATCAAGAGGGTGCCGAGGTTGGCATAGCCGAGTCCCAAGGGCCTGTAATTATGGCTGTTCTTGGCGATCTCTCGGGTTGGGTAACTCGCATAGTCGACGATGATGTCCATCGCCATGATCAGAACGCGGATCGCCTGTCGGTAGCCCTCGATGTCAAACCGTCCGGCGTCGTCGAGGAACTTGGAGAGATTGATCGAGGACAGATTACAGGCCGAGTTGTCGAGGAACATGTATTCGGAGCACGGGTTCGACGCGTTGATCCGATCGCTGTTGGGGCAGGTGTGCCAGTCGTTGATCGTGGTGTCGTACTGAACGCCGGGATCCGCACAGCTCCAGGCCGCTTCGGCGAGCTTCCGCCAGAGCTCTCGCGCCCGGTAGGTGTCGCAGACCTCCCCCGTCGTACGAAGCGTGGTCTTCCATTCGCCATCGGCTTCGACCGCTTTCATGAATTCGTCGGTGACTCGAATCGAGTTGTTCGAGTTCTGACCGGAGACCGTGTGGTACGCATCGCCGTTGAAATCGGAGTCGTAGCCGGCGGCGATCAGCGCGCGCGCCTTCTTCTCTTCGCGGACCTTCCACTCGATGAAGTCGGCGATCTCGGGGTGGTCCATGTCGAGGCAGACCATCTTCGCTGCTCGGCGCGTCGTACCGCCGGACTTGGTTGCGCCGGCCGCGCGGTCTAGGACCTCGAGGAAGCTCATCAGCCCGCTGGAGGTGCCGCCTCCCGAAAGCTTCTCCTGCTTGCCACGGACCTTCGAGAAGTTGGTGCCCGTACCTGAACCGTACTTGAAGAGGCGGGCCTCGTTCTTGATCAGGTCGTAGATCGCCATCAGGTCGTCGTTGACCGCCTGGATGAAGCAGGCGGAGCACTGAGGATGTTCGTACGCGCTGTCGGTCTGGAAGATGACGTCCTGCTCGGGGTCCCAGGCGTAGTTGCCGCCCGAGCCTTCGATCCCGTACCGCTGGTAAAGACCGCAGTTGAACCAAACCGGGGAATTGAACGCCGCCTTTTGATGGATGAGGAGGTGCGAGAGCTCGGCCTCGAACGTGTCGGCGTCTTCGGCGCTGGCGAAGTAGCCGCCGAACTTGTCTCCAGCCTCCCGAATCGAATGGGCAACCCGGTAGACGAGCTGTCGAACGCTCCGCTCGCCTTTGCTCTTATCGCCGTCGATCCCGGCCTTGCGGAAGTACTTCGAAACCGCGATGTCGGTGGCGAGCTGACTCCAGCCTTCGGGCACCTGCGCGCCCTTCAGCTCGAACACCACCGAGCCATCGGAGTTGGTGATCTGACTGTCCCGAAGCACGTACTCGGCCGCCTCGAGGGGATCCTCACCGGGGCGGGTCAGCTTTCGGTCGACCGCGAGGCCGCCGCTCTGCTGCGACGCCTCGGCACGACGCGTACCCTCCATCTCCAAATTGCTCGTCATTCCCCTAGTTTCTAACGCCACAGCATACCTCCGACTAGACACACCACACCACGCAGAGAAAATCCACCGGCCATCCCCAGGTAGACCCCCGCTATCCACAATCGTCCCACAACAGGTTGCGCTGGCAGCCTCCTTGCCACCACAACCGCTTGGGGCGAGCTTGCGAAGTAGCCCTCGAGAGCTAGCTGCGTCAAGCAGAAATGATCGGGCCGATCGACTTTCTCGCTTTCGATTGTGATCTCATAGGGTTGCGAGATCTGGTCGGGGCGCTTTTTCGCATGTCCCGCCAGCGTCTCAAGGGTGAGTATCTCAGATCGCATTAGATGACACCCGATGTATGGTCATCTGACGGATGCTACTAGATGTTGGGGGTAGTCATCAAAATTTGCGCAACATTTAGTTGCAACGGGTCGGTGACTGTCGTGCATCCACTCACCCCTATGGGGTGCCAGATCGTCGAGAATGGGCCGGGCATCCCTCTCAAGATCGTTTTCCAAGTATTCGAAATGGCCTCGCAAACCGGGAGCGCCGACCTCCGCGGAGCGCTTTGGTGGAATCTGAACGTTCGCCGGTCCGAGCCCGTGGCATAAAAGCGGGGCATGGACGTGCATCTGATCGACGGAACCTACGAGCTCTTTCGCTCCTGGTTCGGCGCCCCCGGCGCGACCTCTGCGAGCGGTCAGGAAGTGGGTGCGACCCGCGGCTTCCTCCGATCGATGGTCGCGATGCTCCGAGACGAGCGGGTGACTCACGTCGGCTGTGCCTTCGACCACCGCGTCGAGTCGTTCCGGAACGATCTCTTCGAGGGATACAAGACCGGGGAAGACCTCGAGCCCGACCTCCTCGCCCAGTTTCCGCTCGTCGAGCGAGCGAGCGAGGCGCTCGGGCTCGTGACCTGGCCCATGACCGAATACGAAGCCGATGACGCGCTCGCCGCTGCGGCTCACAAGTTCGCGGCTCTGCCAGAGGTCGGGCGAGTGATCATCTGCTCCCCAGACAAGGATCTTTGCCAATGCGTCCGCGGCGAAGAGGTGCTGACCTTGGATCGGCGTCGCAAGATCCTCCTCGACGAAAAGGGGGTGCAGGCGAAATTCGGAATCTTGCCCCGATCGATCCCAGACTATCTCGCGCTGGTCGGAGACGCCGCAGATGGGATTCCCGGGATCCCGCGCTGGGGTGCGAAGAGCGCGTCGACGGTGCTCGCCAAGTTCGAGCATCTGGATGCCATCCCCGACGACCCCGACGATTGGGGGCTCGAGCTGCGAGGGGCACGGACGCTCGCCGAAAACCTCAGGGCCAGGCGAAAGGACGCAGCGCTCTATCGAGAGCTCGCGACGCTCCGCACCGATGCGCCGATTCCGCAGTCACTCGAAGAGCTTCGCTGGACCGGGCCCGACCGGCCGGCGCTCGAGTCGCTCTGTGAAGAGCTCGGAGAGACCGCGCTGCTCGATCGGGTTTGAGCTCAGTCGAAACGGGAGTCGGCACGGAGGCTGCGGAGGTACTCGCGGCCGCGAGCCACGTAGCCCGCCGCGCTCTTCTCGAGCGTACGGACGCTGTCGGGATCGAGCTGGCGAACGACCTTCCCCGGAGATCCCAGCACGAGCGAATAGTCGGGAATGACCTGCCCCTGTGTGACGAGCGCGTTTGCGCCGACCGTGCAGTATTTCCCGATCTTCGCGTGGTTGAGGATCACCGCGTTGATGCCGACGAGACTGTAGTCGCCCACCTCACAGCCGTGAACCATCGCATGATGGCCCACGGTGACCCCACGGCCCAGGCGCAGGGGGATCCCAGGGTCGGTGTGAAGCACGGCACAATCTTGGATGTTCGTCTCCTCGCCGATGATCAGCTCGTCCGAGTCCCCGCGAAGCACGGCATTGAACCATACACTGCTGCCCCGCTTGAGCACGACGGAACCGATGATACTGGCCGAGGGCGCGACGTAGACTTCGCCCTCGATGCGCACCTTTCGGTCGCCGAGCTCGTAGATCATCAGAGCGCGCTTCCCTTGAACAGGACCGGCGAATGCACGTTGAAGCCGATCGTCACCTGCCAGGTCTCGGCGTTCAGCCCGGACGCACGGGTCGTGAAACCGTAGAACGTCGGGAAGCGGAAGCTGGCGAAGATGTCCATCATCGTCGCTTTGGCCTCCACCGTGTATCCAACCCGTGCGCCAAGCGGAATGAAGTAGAACGGCCCTTGGATCAATCCGGAAGTCACGGTGCGAATCGTCTGGCTCAGGTCGAAGAAGGTCATTCCGCTCCCGGCTTCGATGAACAGTTGATCGGTCGCGTTCGCGACGAACTTCAGCGGGATGTTGAGGCTCCAAACCGAGGGTCCTTGCGGGTTGTCGTCGACGACCATTTCGACCGCGGTGTCGAACGTGAACCGTTCCGCGATGATGAAGCGAAGCGGGACACCACCGATGAACCCGAAGGTCGTCCGAGAGGGAATTCGAAAGACGGCGTCGATCGCCATCTTCACGTTGTCTCGATCGAGGACCTGGAACCGACCGTAGAGCGGGATGTCGCCGAACTTCGCCTCCGGCGACATGCTGAAGGTGATCAGCCCCTCGCCACCGAACCCGAAACCGGGGTAGATGTTGATGCTCGGAAAGGAGCCCATGCGGTAGCGCGAGAAGCCGATCTCGAAGTCCTGTGCGACGCTGATGGCAACGCCGAAGTTCATGGTAGAGATCGTTCCCAGAGGACCGAAGGGCTCATCGACTCCTTGCGTCTGTTCGACGCGGCGACCGACGACCGTGTCGAAGGTTCCGCGGATCATCCCCCGGGGAAGTGTGAGGTCGCGGTTCGCGTAGCGAAGGTCATAGAACTCGGACGCGCGGCGCCGCATGGTGCCAACGGGCGGGGGCTCGGTCTCCTCCACCCAGTCCGGGTTCTTCGCCGAGCGCTCCTCGTACTCGGTCGGATCGGGGTCCGCCCAATCGGGATTCGGAGCCTCGGTGGTCGCCGGGGCGGGCGCTACGGGGGCGGGCGGTGCGGGCGCTGGTGGCGCCGTTTCAGGCGACGGTGGGGGTGGTGGCTCTGGCTCGGAGGGCGCAACGATGGGCTCGCTCCAGCCGCTCGATTGCGCTTTCGAGTCGACAGCCCAAAAGACGGTCGCGAGGGCGCCGATCAGAAACACACAGCAGAGATTCTTGACCACGAACCCGGCCATAAACCAATCCCCAGGCGGTGCCAAGCACGCAGACGGGTAACGACAACGGCCCACATTGCATGGCAGGCCCCCACGCCTATACTCGCGCCCCTCTGGCGATGTAGCTCAGGCGGTTAGAGCGGGCGTTTCATACGCGCTAGGTCGGTGGTTCGAGTCCACCCATCGCCACCAGAGACACGCCGAAACCTCGGCCGGACTTGACTGAACGTGTGTCACCTGTAGCGTGAAGGTATGCCCGTCGGTTCCCGTCGACTCGCCATGCACGCTGGCGTTCAGGCTGCAGGTTTGTCTTTCATGCTCGCAGTCGTCGGGTGGTTTGCGCTTCGCGCGGCCGGCATCGGGCTCGACCTACTCGTCTTCGCCTGGGTCGCGGGGGGCGCCGTGGTGGTGGCCGGCCTCATGACGACCTTCTACGTCGAGGTCTCGATGGGCAGCCGCATCGCGCGCGTGGTGGACGCGCTTCGAGCCCATGCCCGAGAGAGCAGCCTGGAGCGACTCCCCGATCTCGGAGACGACGAGATTGGAGAGATTGGACGCGCGGTCAATGACTTGCTGGCCAACCTGACCTCGCTCGAAGTTCGAATGATCGAGCAGGGTCAAGAGCTTCGGAGCACGCGCGAGGAGTTGATCTTGAAGCGGGCTCTGAGCCTCAAGTCCGCCGAGCTCGAACAGCGCTTGCACGAGCGCGCCCTTCTCTTCGACATCGTCCGGGCAAGTGCGTCCGAGCAGGATCTCGACTGCGTTCTGGGAGACATCGCGTCGCGGGTCGGCATGGCGCTTCATCTGCGGGAGTGCTTGCTGTTCATGGTCGATCAGGAGACGGAGCGCTTGACCTTGCGGGCCGCATACGGGTTCGAACGACCGGGTGAATTTCTCGAGCGAATTGTGTTGTTCGACGAAAGCGCTCTGGGTGAGGTCGCCCGAACACGAGAGCCGATCTTCGTCGACGACCTCACTGCATCGAACCGGGGAACGCTCTGGGAACCCATACCGAACCGCGGCTCGATTGCCGTCATTCCGGTGATACACCATGGGGAGATCACCGCGATCATGGCCGTGACCCGCGAGGAGAGCTTCGCATTCTCACAGGTCGAGACCGGGCTGCTCGAAGCGATTGGCGACCAGCTTGGCTTGGCCATCCGCCACACGCAGCTCTTCGACGAGCTTCGGCGGGGCTCGCAGCACGACGATTTGACGGGCCTTGGAAACCGTCGGCTGCTTCGAATTCGTCTCGAAGACGAGCTGCTGAGGGCCGAGCGCTTCGAACAACGGGTCAGCGTCTTGGCGATCGACATCGATCATTTCAAGGCCCTGAACGATCGTCACGGACATCCGACCGGCGATGCATCTCTTCGCAAGCTCGCAGGGCTGATGACGCGAAACCTCCGACGAATCGACACGATCGCGAGGATCGGAGGGGAGGAATTCGTCGTGCTCTTGCCGCGGACCTCCGTCGCGGAGGCCACACAGGTTGGCGAAAAGATTCGCTCGCTGGTCGAACAGACCGAGTTTCCAGGCGGATCCGCGCAGCCCGGCGGCGCCCTCACGATCTCCGTTGGCGTGGCTGCGCTCGAGCTCGGCGAGACCGGCGCAGACCTTCTCGCACGCGCGGACATCGCCCTCTATGGCGCCAAGGACCTCGGTCGAAATCGCGTCGTCGTCGCGAATCAGGCGGCCGAGGCGGTACGCTCGGCGACGAGCTCTCGGATCTGAGCGAGCTCGAAAGGCTTTTCGAGGCATACCAGTGGGGTCGCTTCGAGGAACGCGCGCGCAGCCGGCGTGAATGCCCCGCCCGTCATGAAGACGAAGCGCTTGGCGAGGTCCGCCCGGCAAGCGGCAACGCTCTCATACACCTCGATCCCACTCACCTCCGGCATCATGAGGTCACAGAAGACCACGTCGTAGGGCGCATCCGAGCAGAGGCGCTCGATAGCCGCCGAGCCGCTCGAGAAGAGCTCCACCTCGTGGCCGCGAAGCGCACGGCGAATCGAGCGGCCAACCAGAGGCTCGTCATCGACGACGATGACGGTGGCGCGCGGCCCGTGCTGCAGGACCCGGGGCGCTTCGGCGTCCTTGGGCAGGTAGCTTCGGCTCGACGGCGGAAGACGAACGACGAAGGTCGTCCCAGAGCCCAGTTTGCTCGCCACTTCGATGGAGCCCCCGGAATCCCGGACGATGTTTCGGCAGATCGCGAGTCCGAGCCCAGTTCCCTCGGCGACGGGTTTCGTCGTGAAGAACGGCTCGAAAACCCGCCCCAGACGCTCGTCGTCGATGCCGGTTCCGTTGTCGCTCACCTCGACCACCGCCCAGCCTTGTCCGTCGGTATGCGTGCGCACCGTGATCCGATTCGCGCTTGCCGAGCGATTCGGCATCGCCTGTGTCGCGTTGATCAGCAAGTTTAGGAACACCTGACAGAGCCGAGATTCATTGGCGTCGACCGGAGGCACATCGCCGAAATCGCGGATCAGCGTCGCGCGATGCCGAATTTCGTTCCAGCAGATGTTGATCGAGGACTCGAGGACGGCTTGGAGGTGCACGTTGCCGCGCTGCTCGTCGTCCGTTCGGGAGAACGTCTTTAGATCGCGAACGATGTGTTGCATCCGCGTCGCCCCCTCAATCGCTTCATCGAGCTGCTGCCGAGCGCGCTCCACCCAGCCGGCATCGCTCGCGCCCTCGAGCTCCTCCCGTGTGAGATGGAGGTTCGAGAGGACGTACATCAGCGGATTGTTCAGCTCATGTGCCACGCCAGCGGTGAGTGTACCGACCGAAGCCATGCGGTCGGCAAAGGCGAGGCGCGACTCCATTTCCTCGCGTTCGTGCTGGCGGCGGGACCAGGCGGCGATCGAACGCTCCGCGATGAGCAAGCGCGTCGCGAGCATCTCGGGCTCCAGCGGGTAGATCTCCTTCTGGAGGAAATCCCGAACCAGCGCCACCATGGTCTCGACTCTTTCAGGAACGGAAAACTCCACGCTCACCTCCCTGGTGCGTCACACAAACGGACCTCGTGCCGGAGCAAGAGTACCAGCAGCCAGCCAGTCTATCGGTATTCAGGTAGAGAGGAATGCCTGGTATTCGGCCAGGGTCTTGCGGTAGTCCACGTCGTCC
>CBDUCC010000022.1:0-18186 GCA_965365555.1 uncultured Myxococcales bacterium
GGTCTGGATGGTCATGTGAAGGCAACCCGCGATTCGGGCGCCGGCCAGGGGCTTGTGAGGTCCGTACTCTCGTCGGAGCGCCATCATGCCTGGCATCTCGTGCTCGGCGATGGAAATCTCTTTGCGACCCCAGTCGGCCAACGAGAGGTCGGCCACTTTGTGCTTGAGTTCGGGGTTTGGGCTCATGATGCTGTTTTCTCCTGATTGTCTGGACGCCGCGCGGAAAGAACCTGCCACTGCAAGTGAGCATCGGGCCCCGGTCCGTAACGCGCTGCGGGAATTGCAAATACTTCGGGTTCGAGCAAGCCGGCGGACCCGGCGAGCTCGAGTAACTCTTGGCGCTCGAAACCGAGCCAGAGGTCGGCCTGCTGCTCTCGCATCTGCTCATCGTCGTGCGAGGCGTAGTCGATGATGACGACGCGGCCGCCGGGCTTGACGAACCCTGCAAGCGTCGCTGCGGCCTGTTCTGGCTTCGGCGCATGGTGGAGAAGGCGGACCGCGAAGACAGCGTCCGCGCCGCCGAGCTCGGCAACTCGCCGCGCCACCGCGGGATCGTCGTACTCCGCGCGAAGAAGATCCACGTGATCGTACCGGCGGCTCGCCAAACGCTCCTTCGCGGCGGCAAGCTGCGCCGCGGAACGATCCACGGCGAGGACGCGGTCGAACAACGGGGCGAGGAGCTCCAGCAACACCCCGTCTCCGGTGCCCACGTCGACCGCGAGACCGCGCCTCGGAAGCAGCGGTCGGAGCGCCGTCAGGTAAGCGGCCCACTGGGCGGCCGCAGCATCGTCTTGCGGATCGCTCGGACGCTCGAAGAATGCGCGGGACGCCGCGTCACGGGCCCGGATCACTGCAGGGACTCGCTGAAGGCTGCCATCTCGGGTGCAGAGCTCGCGCCCGGAACGAACGGCGTCGGCGAGCACCGGATCCCCGTTGAGCTCGGCGGAGAGCCGCGCGAACGCGCGGGTGCCATGACGTCGAACGATCACGAGTCCAGCCTCCCGAAGCTGCTTGAGGTGCTTCGAGACGTTCGGCTGCGCCTCCCGCGTGAGCTCGGCAAGCTCGCCGATCGACAGCTCATCCTCCGACGTGAGACCGAGTAACCGGAGGCGGCGCGGCTCACCGAGCAGTCGGTAGAGCTCCCAGCGCGGGGATTCGGTCGCGGCAGCGGGCATCTCCATCATATATGCACCCATTCGCATGGATGCAAAGAGCGATGGTGTGATTTTTTCTAACTATCTTGAATTACGCGCTTTTTTCTTTCAGTGCACGCTGATAATAGCTCATTGCGAAATCGCCACCTCGCTCACAAGCCTCTTCGAGCAGGGGAACGGCATCCTCGGGCTGGCCGAGCTCGACCAGGACCGCCCCTTCCAGGGCCGGATCCGCCTTTCGCTCACCGGAAAGCGACTGAAGCGCCTCGTATGCCTCGCGGGGTTCGCCGTTGATCAGGCGGCCCCAGGCGAGCAGATGAAAGGCTTCGTCGAGCTCCTGGGGGGAAGCGGCTTTGGCCACGAGACCGGAGGCGACTTGAACCAGCGCGGGCCCATCACCCCGCTCGAGCGCGACGAATGCCTGCTCCACCGGATCGCGGGCAGGCGCGTCGTCCGGAACCTTCAGCCCGAGGCGCTGACGTTCGATTCGATAGGCCTGATACGTACTGAACCCGAGGAGGAGTAAGAGGATGGTCGCCGGGTATTGCTGAAACACCACCGTCGCCGCGAAGAGCAGGCC
The DNA here is from genome assembly GCA_965365555.1 of uncultured Myxococcales bacterium. Lineage (GTDB taxonomy): Bacteria > Myxococcota_A > Polyangia > Polyangiales > Houyiibacteriaceae > SG8-38. Next base: position 1,735 of record CBDUCC010000022.1, read on the forward strand.
GATCACGGCGAAAGACACGTAGCAGGCGTAGAGCCTTCCTCGGTTCGGGGCGACGAATTCCACCAGAGAAGCCACGATGTTGCCACCATCGAGTGGAAGCACCGGGAGTAGGTTCAGCAGACCCCAGCCGAGGTTGACGTAGATGAGCGACGCCAGCGTATAACGGCCAAGAGACGCCTCGGGAACGCGCAGCGCGTCCATCGCAACCAGCGCGATCAGTCCGATGACGATCCCTACGGCAGGCCCTGCAAAGCTGACCGCAAGGCTCTTGCCTGGGCTCAGCGGCTCCCGCTGCTCCCACCAGGTCAGCCCTCCGAGCGCGATGAGCTCGATGCGCGGCTCGCGACCATAGACGCGGCCCGCGAGGGCATGACCGAGCTCGTGCATGAGGATTCCCTGGAACACAACGACGACCCAAATGGCGAGGCCAGCCCAACCCTGCTCGCTGTTCAACGTCCAAAGCCAAAGGGCCATGAGCCAGAACCAGAGGTGTACTCGAATCGGAACTCCGAGAAGGCGAAACTCGAGGGCCATGCGGCAACTATGGGTCGCCTCGGCTCTGCGGAAAAGGGGGCGACTCAAGCGCGCCGGGATTCCTCAGCAATTCGCTTCTTGGTGGCCGCCCATCCGCAGATCGGGCATGCGGCGAGATCGTGTCCCCGCGCCGGGCAATGCTCGCGCCCGAAGTAGATGATCTGAAGGTGGCGTCGGATCCAGGTGTCCTTGGGGAATAGCGCCTTCAAGTCGGTCTCGGTCTTCGCGACGTTCTTGCCGTTGCTCAGCCCCCAGCGAGCGGCGAGCCGGTGAATGTGCGTGTCCACGGGAAACGCGGGCTGATCGAAAGCCTGACACATCACCACCGATGCGGTCTTGTGACCGACTCCGGGGAGGTCCTCGAGTGCGTCGATATCGCACGGTACGTTCCCGCCGTGCCGTTCGAGCAGAATCTGCGCCATGCGTTTGAGGTTCTTGGCCTTCGTGGGAGCCAAGCCGACGGTGCGGATGTGGCCGAGGATTCGCTCGACCCGGAGCGCCGCCATGCGCTCTGGGTCGGGGGCCTCGGCGAAGAGTGCAGGAGTGACCTCGTTCACCTTCTTGTCGGTCGTCTGTGCGCTGAGCATGACCGAGACCAGCAGCGTGAACGGATCGACGTGATCGAGCGGCACCGGCGGCTCCGGATAGAGCTTATCGAGAAGCTCGCCGATCCGATCGGCCTTTTCGCGGCGCTTCACAGCTTCGCGTCAGAGCTCGACCGCGGACTGGTTGATCCTGTACTTGCCGCAGATGCTGGCCTGATCGAGAATGTGACCTTCCATCGCCTCGAGCACATCGGATGCGGTGAACTTGCCGTCGACGTCGAGGCGCTCCACATCGAGCGCGTACGCCGTGAAGTCGTAGTGGTGAACGATGCTGTCGTTGAAGGGCGGACAGGGGCCATCGTAGCCGTAGTAATCTCCCGCCATGTCCGGGTCCGAGGCGAACCACCCGGTGTAGTCGTTGATCCCTTGGCGCGCTCCGCCCGGCGCATCGGGACCATCCTTGCCCTTGGCGGTGACCCCGTCGCTAAACCGCCCTGCGTCCATCGTAGCGTCGGGCGAAACGTCGATCAGGACCCAGTGGCTGAAGTCCGCCCGAGGCAGACTCGAAGGAACCATGCGGCCTTCCTGGTTCACGTCGTCCGGCTTGGTCGGAGCATCGCGATCGATGCAAAGAATGGCGATGGACTTGGTTCCCTCCGGAAGATCGCTCCATGACAGCTGCGGACTCTTGTTCTCCGCGAAGTCGATCTTGCCATCGGCGCTGGTCTTTCCAACCGCATACTCGCTTGGAATGAACTGGCCATCACTGAAACTTTCGCTGTGGAGCTGCATGCGCAGAGATCAGCATCCGATTTCCAGGTAGTCAACCGGCGACCCCGACGCCGCGCGGCGACTCGCGATATCACTGGCGCACGGTCCGGTTCCCTTCGTCTCAGCATGGACCCCGGGCGACGGTAGAGCGCTTCCTTCGAGCTCCCCGATGGGGAACCCGCTCCCCGCATGCTAAGGGGTGAACATGATTATCGAGTCGTTTCCAGTTGCACCTCTTGGGTGCAACTGTGTGATTCTGGGCGACGAGGAGCGTGGAAAGGCGATCGTGGTGGACCCGGGCGGGGAAGGTCCGCGGATCGTGGCGCGGCTTCAGGAGCTCGGACTGGACTGCGAAGCGATCGTCCACACCCATACGCATTTCGACCACGTCGGCGCCACGAAAGACGTTCAAGAAGCGACCAACGCGCCGACGATGATCCACGAGGCCGATCTATTCCTCTACGAGGGCGTGCAGATGCAGATCGACAGCTTCGGCGCGCCATTTCGCGCCCCGGACATGGCCGAGATCGATCGCTTCCTCTCCCACGGTGATACGGTTCTTGCGGGCGAGCTCGAGGCGGACATTGTTCACACGCCCGGACATTCGCCGGGAAGCATCTGCCTGACCGTCGAGGGCGAGCGACCTGTCGTCCTGGCCGGGGACACCCTGTTCGCCCGCAGCGTCGGCCGCACCGATCTTTGGGGCGGAGACACATCGCAGCTGGTCGACTCGATTCGGACGAGGCTCTTCTCGCTGCCCGACGAAACACTCGTCATCTGCGGGCATGGGCCGAGCACGACGATCGGCGAGGAGAAGAAGTTGAATCCCTTCGTCGGCGGGCGTTAGTCGGCCCAGAGCTCGAGCGCGCCTCGCATCGCCTCGGCCAGCGTGAAGATGCGAGTGTCGTCAGGAAGCCCGGCCTTCAAGTTCACCACGTTCCCGCCGCCTAGATGGAGAAGATCATAGTTGAAGATGGGCGCGAGCTGCTCGAGCGCACTCATGACCCGAGCCGTCCAGTCGATCGGACCGATGCGCTTCAGCTCGGTATCGCGGAGCAGGTCCTCGTAACTGTTGCCGTCGCGAAACGGATGGTGGCCGAGCTCGAGGTTCGGAACGAGCGCCCCGTCGGTGAAGAGCGCCGCACCCACACCCGTGCCCAAGGTGAGGACGAGCTCCACGCCGCGGCCTCGAACGACGCCGAGCCCCTGTAGATCGACGTCGTTCACGGCCCGCACCGGTCGCTCGAGGGTCTGGGTCAGGCGCGCTGCGAGGGGGACCCTGTCCCAGAGCTCGTTTCCGAGGTTCGGCGCATTGAGCGCGACGCCCTCTTTGACGACGCCCGGAAACCCAACCGACACCCTACGATGCGGTGGCAAGGTGTCCGACATGTCGTGGATCAGGGACACGAGCGCGTCCGGTGTTGCCGGTCGCGGGGTCGGCTCGCTCAGGGAGTCCGAGACGGATTCGCCTTCCGGACTGAGGACGAGCATCTTGATGGTTCCGCCGCCAATGTCGATCGCAAGCGTAGGCATGACTAGTGGTCCGGAATCTCCTGGTGTTCGCGATAATACTCGATGAGCTGCTCGGTGGAACCGTCGTGGTGCCCCTCGGCCCCGGAGAGCTCGGGCAGAATCACCTTCGCGAGCTGCTTGCCGAGCTCGACGCCCCATTGATCGAAGCTGTAGATGTTCCAGATCACGCCCTGGACGAAGATCTTGTGCTCGTAGAGCGAGATCAAACGGCCGAGCGCGTGGGGAGTGAGCTGCTCCATCATGAAGGTGTTGCTGGGACGGTTGCCCGGAAACGTCTTGTGAGGAACGAGCGCTGCGACGCGCGCTTCGGGCAGACCGGATGCTTCGAGCTCGGCGCGTGCTTCCTCGGAGGTCTTCCCGCGCATCAGTGCCTCGGCCTGTGCGATGCAATTGGCGACCAGAATGGCGTGATGCTCGCCGATCGGATTGTGGCTGCGCGCGGGTACGATGAAGTCGCACGGCACCAAATGCGTCCCCTGGTGGAGCAACTGATAGAAGGCGTGTTGCCCATTGGTACCCGGCTCGCCCCAAACGATCGGCCCGGTGCTGTACTCGGTGATGACCGCGCCGTCGCGCGATGCTCGCTTGCCGTTGCTCTCCATGTCCGCCTGCTGGAGATAGGCCGCGAAACGGTGGAGGTACTGGTCGTAGGGGAGCACCGCATGAGACGCTGCGCCAAAGAAGTTGTGGTACCAGATCCCGAGGAGCGCCATCAGCATCGGGATGTTCTCGCTCGGCGGCGCAGTGCGAAAATGCTCGTCGGCCTCGTATGCGCCGGCCAAGAGCTCCTCGAAGCGATCCATGCCGATGACGGTCGCGATCGAAAGACCGATCGCCGACCAGAGCGAGTAGCGTCCACCGACCCAGTCCCAGAACTCGAACATGTTCTCTGGATCGATGCCAAACTCGGCGACCGCGTCCGCGTTGGTCGATAGCGCGACGAAGTGCCTTGCCACGGCCTCGTCGCTACCCAGGCGCTCGACCAGCCAGGCACGCGCCGATCGTGCATTGGTCAGCGTCTCCTGCGTGGTGAAAGTCTTCGAGGCGACGATGAAGAGGGTGGTCTCGGGATCGAGGCGATTCAACACCTCGCTGAGATGTGTACCATCCACGTTCGATACGAAGTGGGCCGCAAGGCCGGGCTTCCAATAGGGTCGGAGAGCTTCGGTCACCATGACCGGTCCCAGGTCCGAGCCTCCGATACCGATGTTCACTACGTCGGTGATCGTCTTACCGGTGTGCCCACGCCAGGTGCTGTCCCCAACCGAGTCGGCGAACCCACGCATCTGGCCGAGCACCCGAAGCACATCCGGCATCACATCCCGGCCGTCGACCCGCACCGGGCGCTCGCCCCGGTTCCGAAGCGCGGTGTGCAGCACCGCCCTGCCCTCGGTTCCATTGATCGGCTCGCCGGCGAACATGCGCTCGATCCAGCGGCCGACCTCACACTCTTCGGCGAGCTCGAGCAAGAGCCGGAGGGTCTGGTCGGTGACACGGTTTTTCGAATAGTCGAAAAAGAGGTCGCCAAGCCTCAGAGAAAGGCGTGCAGCTCTATGCTTGTCTGCAGCGAAGAGGTCCCGCATCTGAAGGTCGCCCACCTCGTCGTGATGCGAGCGGAGCGACCTCCAGGCGTTGGTCTGTGTGGGGTCCATAATGGCCCCAACCGTAGGATCAAACGAGGAGCGGCGCGAGGACCAGCGCGACGACGCTCATCAGCTTCACCAAGATGTTCAGCGAAGGGCCCGCGGTGTCCTTGAAGGGGTCGCCGACCGTATCGCCCACGACGGATGCGTTGTGTGCCTCGCTGCCCTTCGGATGGACCGAGCCGTCCGTCATCTTGTAGCCGCCGCCCTCGAAGGACTTCTTGGCGTTGTCCCAGGCGCCGCCGGCATTCGACATGAAGAGGGCCATCAGCACGCCCGAGACCGTCACACCGGCGAGGAGACCGCCGAGCGCCTCGGCTCCCATCAGGAAACCGACGATGACGGGCGTCAGGATCGCGAGCGCTCCCGGCGCAAGCATGCGCTTGATCGAGGCTTCGGTGGAGATTTTCACACAGCGCGCGGTGTCGGGCTTGGCCTTGCCTTCGAGAAGACCGGGGATCTCTCGAAACTGACGACGAACCTCTTCGATCATGTCCATCGCGGCTACGCCCACCGCCTTCATCGCCATCGAGGAGAAGAGGAACGGCAGCATGCCGCCTAGGAACAGTCCGGCCATGACGCGGGGCTTCGCGATGTTGATGCCGGTGATGCCTGCGGTTTGCGCGAATGCGGCGAAGAGCGCCAAGGCGGTCATGGCCGCCGAGCCGATCGCGAAACCCTTGCCGATGGCGGCCGTGGTGTTGCCGACCGCATCGAGCTTGTCAGTGCGTTCGCGAACCAAGGGCTCCTGGCCACTCATTTCTGCAATGCCACCGGCGTTGTCGGCGATGGGGCCGTAGGCATCGACCGCGAGCTGAATGCCCGTGGTCGAGAGCATTCCGAGGGCCGCGATCGCGACACCGTAGAGGCCGGCGACCTCGGCGGCGATGACGACGCCAGCCGCAATGACGAGGATGGGAAGCGCCGTCGACTGCATGCCGACCCCGAGGCCGGCGATGATGTTGGTGGCCGTGCCCGTCTTGCTCTGCTCGGCAATGCTATCGACCGGTCCCTTCCCCATCGAGGTGTAATAGGAAGTGATGAGACCGACCGCGACGCCAGCGGCAAGGCCGGCAACGGTCGCCCAGCCGACGTTCGTCCAGGTGACGAGCTGTCCCTGCGCGTTCGTGGTGCCGCCTTCCGGCCACATGTAGTACGCGATCCCGAAGGTTGCGGCCGCCATCACGCCGGCGGCGCCAAAGGCACCCGTATCGAGCGCATGCTGGGGGTTTCCGCCCTCCTTCGTGCGTACGAAGAAAGTGCCGACCATGGAGCAAATGATTCCTGCTGCGGCGATGACCAGCGGCATGATGACCGGGCCGACGCTCGAGCCTTCCGAAACCGCGGCGAAACCGAGCGCAAGCACCATCGCGCCGATGATCGCACCGACGAAGGACTCGAAGAGGTCAGCGCCCATGCCCGCAACGTCGCCGACGTTATCGCCAACGTTGTCCGCGATGACCGCGGGGTTGCGGGGATCGTCCTCGGGGAGGCCCGCCTCGACCTTGCCGACGAGGTCGGCGCCGACGTCCGCCGCTTTCGTGTAAATACCGCCGCCAACGCGAGCGAAGAGCGCGATCGAGGACGCGCCCATCGAGAACCCGGTGATCACGTTCACCGTGCGAGTGAGCTCCCAGCCGAGCACGTTGGTGAAGACGAGATAGAGAACCCCGAGGCCGAGGGTCGCGAGGCCGACGACCGTCATGCCCATGACGGTCCCACCCGAGAACGCCACGTTCAGCGCCGGCGCCAAGCCGATTCGGGCGGCAGCCGTGGTCCGAACATTCGCGTTGGTAGCGACCTTCATGCCGGCCCAACCGGCAGCCGCCGACGACGCGGCGCCGATGATGAACGCAGCAGCGATCTGCCAGCCACGTGCCGGGTCACCGAAGTAGGCGATTCCGAGGATGGCCGCGACGACGAGCACGAAAATCGTGAGGACCCGGTACTCGGCTCGTAGGAAGGCGAGTGCACCCTCCTGAATCTGGCCGGCGATCTCGACCATGTTGGCCTCGCCGGGGTCCTGCCGAGAGACCCAACTCGCCTTCATCCAGGCGAACATCAGTGCGAGCACGCCCGCAACGGGGGCTGCGTAAATCAGATTTTGCATATCGCTAGAACCTCTTATTGTCGCCCGAACCCGGTTAACTGCTGTCGGGCGGCCGCTATCTACAAGAATTGAAAATCAGGTCAAACGGAGCCCTGCCGAGAGTGCTAAGTATTTGAAATCCTGCGAGAATCACTCCGCACGGACGGCGGCGATCGCGTCCTTCGCCGCATCGAAGTCGGCCGGGGACTGCACGCTGATGCGGCCTGCACTCTTGTCGATCCGGGCCAGCAGACCGGTCAGGACGCGACCGGGACCGACTTCGACGAACAGCCGCACCCCGTCTTCGACCATGCGCCGAACGCTTTGCTCCCAGAACACCGGGCGGCTGACTTGGCGAACCAGGGCGTCCTTGGCGGCCTCGGCGTCGGTGACCGGCTTCGCATCCACATTGACATACACCGGAACGCTCGGGTCCGAGAACGGGATCGAGTGCAGGTCTTGTCGAAGACGGGCCTCGGCCGGCTCCATCAACGAGGAATGAAACGGTGCGCTCACCGGAAGCGTGCTCGAGCGAGCACCCGCTGCCTTGAGCTTCAGACCGGCGTCCGCGACGGCCTCACTCTCTCCGGCGATCACGATCTGCTGCGGGGAGTTGTAGTTGACCGCTTCGACCAAGCCCGGGACCTCCGCACAGATCCGTTCGACCAAATCACGATCGGCCTTGAGCACAGCTGCCATGGCGCCTTGGCCGTACGGCACGGCCTCTTGCATGTACTGGCCGCGTTTTCGGACGAGACGCACGGCGTCCTGGAGCCCGAGCGTTCCAGCGGCGACCTGAGCAGAGTACTCACCGAGGCTGTGACCCGCCACCACGTCGAAAGGCTCGTTCAATGCGCGGAGGATCGCGACAGAGGTCGTGAGAACGGCCGGCTGCGTATTCGCAGTGAGCTTCAGCGCCTCTTCCGGACCTTCGAAGCAGAGTGCGGAAACCGACTCGCCGAGCGCGGCGTCGGCCTCCTCGAACACGGCGCGAGCGAGCTCCGACGCCTCGAACGCCTCCTTGCCCATGCCGACCTTTTGGCTGCCTTGGCCGGGAAACACGAAAGCGACCTTGCCCATGGGAAGCCGGCATAGCACGATCTCGAAGGAGACTGCGTGGAAGAAGAAGCTAGCGCCGAAGATCGCGAACACCTGAACGCGCTGTCGATCGGGCATTACATTCTCGCAGGCGTCTCGCTTTTCAGTGGAATCCCAGCGCTGATCTGGGGAGTGGCCGGCGCCAAACTGATCGACGAGCTCGGCGGCGAGATCGCCGTTGCGATGGGGGACATTTCGGCGCAAGCGGGCGCGGACCCCTTCGGCGGCGGAGCGGACGCGATGTTGGACGACTTCGCCACCCTGCTGACGACTGCCATCGTCGCGGGTCTGGCCGTCGCACTGATTGCGACCGTTCACCTGGCGTTGGTCGCCGTGAAGATCCGGCAGCGCCGCTGGTGGACCTTCTGCTACCTCACCGGTTGGGGCGAGTGTCTGATGTTTCCCTTCGGCACGATTCTCGGAATCTTCACGATCATCGTACTGGGACGCCCGTCGGTGAAGAAGCTATTCGGCGTGAAATGACAACGTAGCGGGATCCCCCGGTCGAGATTTCGTGGTCACCGGATGCACGACCTCGCCGGCGAGCACTCGCTCCCGATCTTCGGTGAACCAGCGCACGCACTCCTCGACGGTCTCGTCGAGTGGCGTCACCTGATAGCCAAGCTCGCGCTCCGTCTTGCCGATATCGAAGTAGATGTAGCGCCCCCCGAGGAAGGTGAGATTGCGCCTCGTGAACATCGGTCGCCTTCGCGTGAGCGCAGAGAACCAATCCATCAAGCGCCCGAGCCAAAGCAGCTTGTTGGGATCGATCGTTCGAGCCGGCGGTCGGGTCCCAGCGACTTCGCAGATCGATTCGGCCAGGTGCTGGTAGCTGACGTTGTGACCTCCAAGTACGTAGCTCTCACCGGGCCGACCGTGAGTCCCGCAGAGCGCGAGACCCTTTGCGACGTCGCGAACGTTGACGAGGTTGATGCCGCCGAGGAAGGCCGTTGGGTTCTTTCCATCGATGTATTGCTGAAACATGTGGCCCGTCGGCGTCGGGCTGATGTCGTTTCGTCCCATGGGGAAGCAGGGCATCCCAACCACCACTTCCATTCCGTGTCCGTCGAATCGGAGAGCCTCCTGTTGTGCGATGTACTTGCTGAGCACGTAGTCGTCAGCATTGTCCCAGTTGTTGAAGACCGTGTCTTCGGTGGCTGGTTCCTCTCCCGGCAGTGTGCCGAGGGCGGCGACAGAGCTGCAATGCACCACGCGGTGCACGCCCGCCGCGCGGGCAGCACGCATCAGGTACACCGTCCCCTCGACGTTGACGCGAAACATCTCCGCCGCGACCGGCAGCCAATAGTCGAAGATCGCCCCGAGGTGATAGACGGTGTCACAGCCGCGGACCGCCTCGATGAGCGACGCCGGGTCGCGTAGGTCGCCAGTCACCAACTCGACCTCGAGGCCGTTCAGATTCTGAACGCCGACCTCGGGCTCGATGAGCGCCCGAACAGTCACGCCATCTTCGAGCAAGACACGGACCAGGTTGGAGCCGATGAACCCGGAGGCTCCCGTGACCAAGGCCCGCCGCGGCTGATGTGAAATCGGATTGACCACGGGCCCATGAAATCATGAATCGCCTGGAACGCGAACCCGCTTTGATTGACAATTTGCCCGTCCGGCCGTAGCTGAGGGCGTCGGAGGCAGGTCGATGATCGAAGCCGAAACACTCGAGGCGCGAATTCGCGAAGGCGTGGGCGAGGTGTCCCACATCGCGGTCCGGGATCTCACGGGCACCAAGGACCACTGGGAGGCCCTGATCGTCTCGAAGGCATTTTCCGGGAAGAGCCGCATCGAGCAGCACCAGATGGTCTACAGGGCCCTCGGGGAGCTGATGGCCGGCCCGATTCACGCACTTGCGCTCCAGACCTACACGCCCGAGGGTTGGTCGGAGGCAAAGGGTTAGGCAGATGGAAGACAACATTCGCGAGCGGATCCAAGGCATCATCGATGGGAACGACGTCGTTCTCTTCATGAAGGGCACCAAACACTTTCCCCAGTGCGGTTTCTCGGCCACGGTGGTCGAGGTGCTCCGTCGCTCGGGCTCGGACTTCCAAGACATCAACGTGTTGGAAGACCCGGCGATCCGTCAGGGCATCAAGGAGTTCACCAACTGGCCGACGATCCCCCAGCTCTACGTGCAAGGGAAGTTCGTCGGCGGCTGTGACATCGTCCGCGAGATGTACGAAAAGGGCGAGCTGAGCGAGGTGCTGGCGCCGGCCGAGAGCCAGGCCTAGAGCAGATCGAATCCGAGTCCGGCCAGGACGGACAAGGTGACGAACGCCGGGGTCATACCGATCGCAGCCGCGATCATGTAGTCCCGGAAGCTGACCCCTGACATCGCGAGCGTGTAGTTCACGGGCGGGATGGCCCAGAGGAAGAGCCGGATGATGATCATGGACCGAATCGGCCGGTCCTGAAGGTGATCGAGCGGCTTCTGAAGGAAGGGCTTCTTGATGCTCATGTCTTTGAGCGGCTGCCCGCCGATCGTCCGCACGATCCAAAACGAGACCGCCACCGAGATATTCGCCGCGATCAAGGAGGCCACCGCGCCCCAGAGGGGCCCATAGGCGAGCCCCGCGACCATCACGAACACGAAGCCGGGGATGTACAGGAGCTGGCCGACACAGAAGGTCGCGACAAAGACGAAGAACCCTGCGACCCCGGCCTGTCGCATCGACTCGCGAATGCCATCGACGGTGAGCTCGCTGGTGAATCCCGTCATCCGTCCAATGGCGTACACACCGACGAGGAAGGCAGCGAGCAGCAATAGGCGAAGCCAGGTCTTCATGACGGGGCGGAGTAAGCCACGTTCGAGCCGCCGACACCAGGCAAGCTAAGGGTCGACGAGATCTTCGAGGGGGTTTCGCGTGACGCGGTTCGAGCCATCGAGGGAATTGATGTCGATGCGGCTGAGGTCCACGCGGGGCGAGAAGATCTGGGCGTGAAATGCATCGACGATGCGCTGGGGGTAACTTCGCCCGGTTTCATCTTCACCGGGCTCGACCTCTCCGCACCCCCAGGCTGCGCCCGTCCGACCAAAGAGGCAGACGCGGCCTCCTTCGATGCGAATCCGCAGCCCTTGCTCGGAGGGCTCGAACCGAGGCGAGCGCCGAATCGCCTTGGCCAACGCACGATCGAGCTCCGCGCTGCCCGCCTCGACGCTCGCCGGCAGAGCCCATCCCAGTCGCCGAAACAAGCCCGGGTCGACCGCAAGCACCTCCTCGTACACGGCGGCCTGCTCCCGGGGGTCGGGTAGCGCCCTTCCCATGACCGCGCGAACTCGCGCCCGGAGAAGGGCGTCCCCTGGCTGCAGCCCGCCAAGCGCGCTCTCGGCGTAGGCGATGGCATCGGCGTACTCGTGTTGTGCCAGTGCGACTTCCGCGCGAACCGCGTCATAGTAGGCTCCCGCCCCCTCTCGGGCATCGGTCGGAGCGACCCGCTCGACGGCGGCAGCGACCACTCCCGGTCCGAGCGCGGAGGTCAGCTCGCCGAGAAGCCAGGGTGGCATCACCGCGCTCCTCGCCGTTCCGATCGCGAACGTGCCTTCCAAACGCGGCTCGTCGTCGAGCGCACGTGCGACTTGACGCCCACTCATCCAGGCTTGGAAGCGGAACCAAAGCGCCTCGCCCTGCGCCCACCAACGACGATAAAACGGCTGTGCAACCGAACGCTCCACCGTCATCTCAGCCATCATGGTTCGTGCGTTCCGATCGATCAGGGCCACGATACTTTGGTCCTGTTGCGGGTCGCGGCTGTTGTGCGCACGCCTGTCGGGAAGCACGGACGCCTTGTCGGTGATGCGGAGGGCCTGGTCGGGTCTTCCCATCAGGAGCAGAAACGCTGCGAGAGAACGGCGAGCCTCGTTTCGATCCGAGTTTCTGACGTGCGCAGGCCTTGCTGCTCGGTGACGAGGCACCTCCCGCAGTGCAGCAAGCGCCTCGGCAAAGCGCCCGCCGCGCATGTAGAGGTCGGCCAGCTCGAGCCATGGATTCCCATACCAGGACAGACCGCTCTTCGAAGCCTCCGTGAGAAGCGTCTCCGCTTCGTCGAAGCGGAAGACCGAGCGCGCCGCCTCCGCGTAATTGCCGAGATCGACGGCCGTGGCGCTCCCGAAGTGATGCTCGCCGTACTCGACCGCCTCGGCGCAGACCTCGTAGCTTTCGCGGTCGTTGCCCGCTTCGAACTCGATGGCGCATAGGGCGTTCTTCGCCCGCTCGATCTGGTAGGGATCTCCCGTCGCGAGACCCTCTTCGGCCGCCAGCCTCGCCTTTTCGAATTCGCGTTTCTTCATCAACGGCCATGCCATCTCGGCCTTGAGCTGCGGCGTGTAAAGCTCGTTGTATCGGAGCATGAACTTCAACTGCTCGTCGTAGTGCTCGAGATCTCCGTGCGCTCGTGTCAGAGCGATCAAGATCCGTGCATGCCAGCGCCAGGGCTGTGTCTGCGTGGGTTCGACGCCCTCCTTCGATTCGAAGAGAGCAAGTGCCTGGACCTCGTGAAACAGCGCCTTCGGGAAATTGGCTTCACCATAGTGCTGAGCGCTTCCGAGTACGAGGTGCGCGACATACGATTCGGGGTGCTCGGCGAGATAGCGCTCGGCCTCCTCGCGCGCCCGCACGTAGCGCTGCTGTTCGATGAGCTCCCAAAGAGCGAGCTCCTCCGGTTCGGCATCCTCGCCTTCGACGAGGATGGGTGAGAGCATGTCCTCGGCCGCGACAAGTGGCGCCCATGCGAGCGACGCGAGCAAGCCGAGAACGACGAAGATCGCTGCGTAGCCGCGCATCTTCACCCGCGTCGAAGGCTCGCCCGAGCGAGCTTCTCAATCTCTACAGCGGTCGCTTCCGCGATCAGCGCGTCCACGTCTTCGACTCCCGGCGCGCACTCGAGACGGTGCTTGAAGATGTAGGGAGCGAGAACCTGGATGTCGTCCGGTGATACGAAATCCCTGCCGTGGATGACCGCTCGCGCCTGAAGCGCGGGAAGCATGAGGACGAGCGCTCGAGTCGACGCGCCTTGGAGCACCCGCGAGTCGCTTCGAAGCAGGCGGGCCAGATCGACGAGCGCCTCTTTGACGACCGGGGCAACGTGCACGTCGCCGCGCGTTTGGCGGCGAGCAGCGAGTATCTCTTCGCGTGTCACCCCTGGGAAGTCCTTCGCCACATCGAGGCTCGGGCGTGGATATTGGTCGAGCACTTCGAGTTCCGAGGCCCGGTCGATGTGCTTCATCTCGATCTTGAAGAGAAAGCGGTCGAGCTGCGGCGTGGGAAGAGGATAGGTGCCCACCAAATCCAGTGGATTCTGCGTCGCGATCACGAAGAAAAGGTCGTCGAGGACGTGCGACTCGTTGTCGACAGTAACCTGCTTTTCTGCCATCGCCTCGAGCATGGCGGCCTGAACCTTTGGCGACGTCCGGTTGATCTCGTCGGCAAGCACGATGTGTGCGAAGACCGGTCCGCGACGGAAGCTGAACCGACTGGTCTCGACGTCGAAGATGTTCGTACCGGTGATGTCGCTCGGAAGCAGATCCGGAGTGAACTGAATTCGTCGAAAGGCCGAGATTCCGGGAGCCCCGCCGCCCTGCTCGAGTGCGTTCCCCAGAGCGCGCGCGAGCGTCGTCTTGCCCGAACCGGGGTAGTCCTCGAGAAGCACATGTCCGTCGGCCAGAAGAGCGACCAGCACGAGCTCCACGACCTCGTCACGGCCGCGAATCGCCGCCCGCAAACGAGCGCCGAGCCGCTCCGCGACTTCGCGGGCTCCGGCGAGGCTACCTTCCAATGGTGACTGCAAAACTTCGTGCATCTGTGCTCCAGGCCAACCTCGTCAAGGATGGCATCATTTCGACCGTAACCAAGACCAAGGGGTGATGAGCCCCAAAAACCGCCTCCACCGGGGGAAACCACGGAGAAGATCGCGACGGACGCCCGCGGCCAGTTCCCGGAGGGAGAGCCGGTCCGCAGGCGGTCCACCAAAGGCCGCCGCGACGTGCGCCGCGGTCAGCGCCTCGAAGGAGGGAACACGGTCGTACACCCGTCGAGCAAAGGCCTCACGCGACTCGCCGGGGCTACGCACGATCGACAGCTCCGCGATCCGGTCGAGCTCCGCACGGTAAGCGACTCGGGAAAGTGAGGTCTCGGATGCGAACGCAGGGACAAGACGACGCCAGGCCTTCACCAGGTAGAGGACGGCGAGTGAGATCAGGAGCAGGATGAGCAACCAGGTGCCGGTCCTCCACGTGAGGTCGCGGGCGAGCTCTTGGAGACGCGGCAGGTCGGTCGCCGAGATCGGAATCGGCGAGGCACCTCGGGCGAGCTCTCCGAGCAAACGCTGGAGGTCGGCGTCCATCGGTGGCGCCGGTGGATCGAGGGCCCGCTCTGGATAGACGTCGAAGACCACCCAGCCGAAGCCGTCGACGTACACCTCGGGCCATGCATGCGACGCGGCGCCCGACAGGAGCAGGGAGGATCCGCCTTGTCGTGCGGCTTCGCTCACCGCGTAGCCGGTAGCGACACGAGCGGGCACGCCCAGGCTTCGCATCAGATAAACGGCCGCGTGGGCGAAGTGCACGCAGTATCCGGTGAGGTCACCAAACAAGAAGCTTGCGGTCGGATCTTCGGCGCCGCTGTGCTGGTTCTTGAGGCTATAGATGCCTTCGGCCCCCAGCCAGGCCGTCACCGCGAATGCCTGGGCCATCGTATCCGAAGCGAGCTCGTCGGGGAGCTCGGCGGCGATCTCCGTCGCGAGCGCGCGGTAGCGGGAGTCGGCAGGCGTCTCGGTGTAATGCGCCCACTGTTCTTTCGACCAGGCCGAAGAGCCGAGGCGCGCACCGAGCATCACGGCGTAGTCCGCGGTCAGCACCGCCGACGTGACCTTGTACACCCGACGAAAGCGGTTGGGAGACGGGTTGTGCAAGGGGGCCACCTCCACCGGGGCCTCGAGCGCGAAAGGCTGCATGTGGTCGGCCATGAGCGCGATACTGGTCTCCAGAGGGCCGCGATTCTCATTCATCTCCGGCGCATTCTCGATCTGGGTCGGACGGCCCGGAAATACACGAATGAGATCGCGGTCGATGTCGCGACGGCCCGAGACCACGAGTTTGCGCCCGTTGTACTGACTGAATGCACCTTGGCGGAAGTAGTAGACGCCGCTCGGGGGCGAGTAGTCGTCGTGGAACAAGACCACAGCGACGGGAACCCGGTCGCCGCCGGTGTTGTACTTGTCCCGGAACTCGAGCTCCCCGTTGGCTGGGCCGGAGCGTGATTCACCTCGCTTGCCCTCCCCGGCTTCCGAGTCACTGCTCTCGGGGCGAAGGCCGAGCCCTCCCCCTCCCTCGGGCGGCGGAGGCATTCCAACGAGCGGTGTCGCGACGACGATGAACGCGAGCAGAACACCGATGATTCCGAGGTTGAGGATGGCCCGGCCGAAGCGCTGCTCACGGAGGAGAAGAACCAAACCGAGCACCGTTGCCGTGCCGCCGACGAACAGAAAGAGCCAGGTCGGATCCCAGCCGAGCGCGATGATCCAGTCGGCCAGATAGAAAGGTCGGTTGATGGCCCCGTGCCGGTGCGGCACGAGCAACTGGGCAAAGGCCACAGCGACGAGCAGAAGCTCGAAGACGCTGAAGAGCGCACGCCTTTTCGAGCAGGCGCGCATCACCCCACTGAGGATCAGGGCCGTCAACGAGGCCGTGAAGGTCGTGGCGATCCGAAGCGCGCTCACAGGTCCCAGGAGCTCCGCAAGCCCGGAGCGATCCGTGAAGGAGGCATGTACTGCGGCAACTACGAAGAGCAGCAAGGCACCCGCAGCTGGGAACAAGAGCGTTCGAACCTGGGTCTTGGCGAGCCGTGCGCCGATGAGCGAGCCGGTGACGCCACCGAAGAAGGCGGCGACGGCGGAGCCCGCCGGCGCAAGGGTGGACACGAGCACAGCCCAGCCAAGCCCATGAATGACGGCGCGGCTCAGCTCCGCTGCGGCACCTGCAAAGCCGCTCATGCGGCCCGCTCCCCTGCGACCGCGAGTCGCACCCCGTCGCCCAGGATCCGGCCGCTCACGCGATCGACGATGAGCACCTCGCAGCGAAGCTGGCTGAGGACGCGCCCCACCTGCTGGAGCTCGTCGCGGGCGACGCCTCGCGGTTGCCTGGACGTCAGCAGCCACTTCCGCCAGGCGGGCTCGGGGTCGGTCGAGTGGACGGCGTCGACGGCGATGACCACGCGAACGCGCCCATAGCGCCGCA
>CBDUCC010000023.1:0-18129 GCA_965365555.1 uncultured Myxococcales bacterium
AAGAGAACGAAATCCCCGAACGTTGGTACAACATCGTCGCCGACATGCCGAACAAGCCGCTTCCGCCGCTCAATCCGGCGACGCAGGAACCGATCGGCCCCGAGGCGCTCGCGCCCCTGTTTCCGATGGCCTTGATTCAGCAGGAGGTCAGCGCGGACCGTTGGATCGAGATTCCGGACGAGGTGCGGGAGATCTATACACGATGGCGACCCACGCCCATGTACCGCGCTCACGGTCTCGAGAAGGCACTCGATACGCCGGCGCACATTTACTACAAGTACGAAGGCGTCAGTCCGGCAGGGTCTCACAAGCCGAACACGGCCGTCCCCCAGGCGTACTACAACAAGCAAGAGGGCGTGAAGCGCATCACGACCGAAACGGGGGCGGGTCAGTGGGGCAGTGCGCTCAGCTTCGCGTGCCAGCTCTTCGGGGTCGGGTGCGAGGTCTACATGGTGCGGATCAGCTACGATCAGAAGCCCTATCGAAAGCTGATGATGAACACCTGGGGCGCCGAGGTCATCGCGTCGCCGAGTGACAAGACCGAAGCGGGTCGCAAGATCCTCTCGGAGGACCCGGACTCGCCGGGCAGTCTGGGCATCGCGATCTCCGAGGCGGTCGAGCGCGCTGCGACCGACGACGATACCAAGTACTCACTCGGCAGTGTGCTGAACCACGTGCTCACGCATCAGACCATCATGGGACAGGAAGCGATCAAACAGATGGAGAAGGCGGGTGAGCTGCCCGACGTCGTGATCGCTCCGTTCGGGGGCGGTTCGAACTTTGCCGGGCTCAGCTTTCCGTTCCTGCATCTCAACCTGACCGAGGGAAAGAACATCCGGTGCCTGGCGGTGGAGCCGACTTCTTGCCCGAAGCTCACGCGTGGTGTCTTCCGGTACGACTTCGGCGACACCATCGGGATGACGCCACTGATTCCGATGTACACGCTCGGGCACAACTTCGTTCCGGCGAAGATTCATGCAGGAGGCCTTCGCTATCACGGCGCCGGCGCGCTGGTGAGTCAACTCTTGCACGACGAGCTCATTCAGGCCGAGGCGATCGACCAGATCGAGAGCTTCGAAGCGGGCGTGATGTTCGCCCGCGCGGAAGGAATTATTCCGGCGCCCGAGGCGAACCACGGTGTCGCGTCCGCCATTCGCGAGGCCAAGCGTGCGAAGGAAGAGGGAACGAGCAAGGTCATACTCTTCAATCTCTGCGGGCATGGCCACTTCGACATGTCGGCCTACGAAGCGTACTTCGCCGGGAAGCTCCATCGGCACGAGCTGAGCCAGCAAGACGTCGACGACGCAATCGCGAAGATCGATACGCCGGAGATTCCCGCGACCGCGCCCTGAGCGGGGAGTACCAACATGCGGATCACCGCGATCGAGCTGTTTCACGTCTCGGTTCCCCTGCGTGAGAACTTCTGGCCGTCTTGGATTCCTGGCTATCCACAGACACACAACCGCTTCACACTCGCGAAGCTGACCACCGACGACGGGATCGAAGGGTACTCGGCCGGCCAGTCGATGGGACGGGAGCGTGAAGGGCTCGGCGACCTGCTCGGCGGCTACCTCCTTGGGACGGACCCGACCGACATCGACCGGGTGCAGGACCTGCTGAAGCAGGCAGGGTTCCTGGGGTGGCGCAACTTCTGGCTCGAAGCCGCCTGCTGGGACATCAAAGGCAAGGCGGCGGGTAAGCCGGTCTACGAGCTGATGGGTGGAACGCCCAGGCCGCTGCCGGTGTATCTCTCCACGGGCGAAGTGCACTCCCCGGAGCAGCGCGTCGACGAGCTCCGCGCGATGATGGAGCGCGGCTACCGCACGGCGAAGCTGCGCGTGAAGAGCCCGTATCTGCACGAGGACATTCGGCAAATCGAGGTGGTGCGAAAGGGGATCGGGGATGACTTCGCTCTCGGCGTCGACGCCAATCAAGGATGGTTGGTCTCGATCGTCGACCGAGTTCCCGCCTGGGATCTGGCACGCGCCACCGAGTTTGCGGCCGCTTGTGCTGACAACGGGATCTCCTGGCTGGAAGAGCCACTCGACTGGCACGACTACGATGGGCTGGCCGCCTTGAAGAAGGTCTCGAAGGTGAAGATCGCCGGGGCCGAGCTCAATCACGGCTGGGACGAGATCAAGATCATGTTCGAGAAGGACTGCCTCGACATCTACCAGCCGGATGCTGTCTTCGCCGGCGGGATGGCACAGGTGAAGAAGGTCATCGACGCCTGTCATGAGCACGATCGGATCTTCTCACCGCATACCTGGACCAACGGCATCGGCTTCTACATCAACTGGAACATGGCGCTTGCCGATCGCAAGAACAGTCACCCGCTCGAATATCCGCTCGAGGAGCCTTCCTGGGTGCCGGAGGTTCGCGAGGGCATCATCGATCCGATCGTTCCGAACCGGGACGCGATGCTGCCTCCGTTTCGCCGTCCTGGTCTCGGCTTTCAGATCGACAAGCGCAGGCTCCGCAAGTACGGCAAACGCTTCTTCAAGCTCACCGAGACGGGCCTGAAGCTGAAAGTGATCCGAGAAAAAGGCCTCCGCACAGCCCTCCAGATCAAAAAGGGGACACGCACCCCCTCCGATTAGCTCGCAATTTCAAATAGTTGCAGACCCAAGTGCGAATTCTTCGGTCACAGAGTGGCAGCGCGTTTCCGGCGCGTTGCCAGATGCTCGGCGTAGCCATCGCACATGGTCCCGAACGCTCGGTCGCACCAAGGGAAGAAGCCGGCGTAGTTCCCTTTGACCTTGGCGTGGTGGTAGTCGTGGTGCGTGGCTCCGTCACTGAAAGGGATGAGGTGTGTCGGGCTCCTGGGGAAGTCGTATCCGGCGTGACCTTCGGCGGCTTCCCATTGGCGGAGGATGATCCAGAGGTACAGCGTCACGACGTGGGCGCCGACGATGAGCGGTCCAATCAGCATGACGGTGCCGGTGAGAACGTACTCGACCGGATGCATGTAGTGCCCTGTGATCGCCCAGGGCGTCATGATGCGATGATGGGTCGAGTGCACCTTCCGGAAGAGCCACTTGTGTTCGTGCAGACCTCGGTGCATCCAGTAGAAGAGGAAGTCATCGAGTACCAAGAAGAACAGGAGTTGCAGAACGATCACCCACCAAGCCGGTAGCGGTCCTGCGTGAACGTTCGAGAGTCGGAGCAGCGGCCAGGAGGCAACGGTGACGACGCCCAGCACCAAATTGTTTCGCACGACGTGCCGCAGCGCCGGGACGACGACCGATCGACGACCCGTCTTCCTTGCCTGAATGCGATAGCGCTCTGCCCAAGCGGGTTGCTGCCAAGCCAGCCATGTGAGCGGCAGCGCGAAGGCCAGGAATGAGACCACGCCGATCGCCCAGCCCGCGACAGGGAAGAGCCAGAAGAGAGGCTCTGAATAGATCTCTTGCAGCCATGACATCATCGAAGCTCGACACTAGCACCGTGGTGGCTCGTTTCCGGGATCGGGGCTGGCAGTGAAGAACGGAAAATTCGCGTTCGGGCTTTCAAGTGCTTGGAAGGATTGGGGAAATTAGGGGGGTTCCTGTCCCTCGAGGAGGCTGGGGTTTTCGATGTACTCGCGGAAGCGCTCTAGTGCGGTGGACGTGTAGAAGCCGTCGCTGATCCGCTCGTCGAAGGAATAGCGAACCTTGACCAGCTCGTGGACGGCGAGCTCTCCACTCTCGGTCACCACCGCACCCTTCTTCACGCGGCCGATCACGATGAAGAACGGGATGTTCCCGTAGTCGTAGAGGTGGTGGTAAGCCGCATCGAGACCGACGCTCCCGAGGTTGACGACGTAAGCGCTCGAATAGAGCGGGTCGTTCCTCGTCATGAGGCGAGGCAACCATCCGTACCAATCGAAGATACGCTGCAGTCGTACCAACCATCGAATCATGAAGATCGGAAGCTTCGTGACGAATCGCATCTCCTTCTCGGATTCGGTCTCGTGCATGCGATCCTTGCCTCGCTCGATCAGGGCTTCCACCCGTCGGCGGGTGTCGTCGATCGTGTCCTTCGGATCGAACACTGTCTTGATCGAGGTCAGTGGTGCATTCTCGTCGAGCGACTTCTTGACCGATATGGAGAACGCGATCTCGTTGCGCTGGTACAGCTTGCCACCGGCTGTGAATCGATTGAGCTGGGGGCGCTCCGACCACACCCGAACCAGCCCCGCGATCATGAGCTCGTAGAGGGTCAGCGCCGGCTCGCGCGCTTCGAGCCAAGGCAAGGTTTCGCTCAGATCCAGCTCCTGCTCGTAGAAGACGACCGAGTCATTGCGTCTCGGGAGTAGCGCCGGCAGCATTCGCCGAAGCGGTCCGAGATCTCGGATTAGCGTTCCGTCACTGCGTCCCATACCAGGCCTCGACGTTCCCCCACTGCTTCCAGGGGAAGACCACCGCCGCCGTGATACCTGCGAACGCCCAGCCGGCGAGCACGAACCAGCCTCCCATCGGGGCCGGCTCCATTCGAATGAGCACGAGCAGCCCCGCGAGACAGGCGAATGCCTTATAAACCATCAGGTACTGCAAGAAGACGACGTAACGAACGGGACGGACCGCGCCAAGCGCGAACATCGCACCCTCGCCCATGATCGCACCTCCGTAGATCGCGGCCGCGAAGGGTTCGACGCCCACGTCGATGCCCATCGACCCCCATGCGGACTTCGGATCGAACATCATCCACGCGCCCAACACGAAGGATGTGGCTGCAAAGAGAAAGAAGACGATCCGAATCCATCGGATCTGGGCTTCGGAAGGGCCGATCGTGCTCATGCGCGGGACGATATTCGCTTAGCGCCTGGCACCGCAAGCGGATCGTCAGTGCCGGACGCTTTCGGGTAGAAGCTCGAGAACACCGCGCTCTGCGTCTCGTGGATCGTCGCCGATCGAGATCACGTCGAACTTCCCATGGCGTTCGAGCGGGCCCACGTTGTAGAAGACGAAGCGCCCGCGACCCGTTTCTGCGTCAAACATCTCCGTGCCCACGAGACGGACCAGATCCTCGAACGAGGCGCCGACCAGCTCCGGATACACGACGTCCTGAGCCCGATAGGCGGGGCGTGGTCCGCGCACCAGGCGGTCGAGCAGGCTCATCGGCGCGCTGGTTCCGCCCCAGCGGCCGTGGCACTCCGTGAACAGCGTCTGGAACTCGCCCGCCGGATCACCGGACACGAGGTGATCGAACGAGCAGCGACCGACGTAGCCGAGCTCCTGCAGTGCAGCGCCGACCATCAATGCGGCGGCGCCGAGCTCTTGATTGGCCGCCTCCGGAAGGGTCGACGGCCGACTTCCGACGAAGACCTTTTCCTCGCCCATGAGGATCTGCTCGTAGATTCCGTCCAGCCGCGGCGCACCCCGTCCGCGTGGCGGGATCCAGAGCTGGGTCGATGGCGACAAGTCGGTCTCGACCCATGCCACCGACAGAACGTCTTCGCCTTCCGGCCATTCCGTTCGCTCGAGGAAGCGGAGCAACGCCTTTCGTGTCGTCTCCGCGTCGTCCAGGGATTGCGCATCGAAGACGGCGTTGCCCATCGCCGAGGCGCAGCGGGTACGCTTGAGGCCCACGCGCGGATGCTTCGACGCGAGCGTCCGCAGGTCCGTCGCGATGCTCTCGACATCCGAGGAGACGCGCGTCTCGACCAGGGCATCTCGCCCAAGTACCCGGCTCACCAACTCGTCAAACGAAGCCTTGTCGTTCGCGATCCAGGTCACTGGCGGAGGTGGCGCCAGCACGTGAACCGGGCATCGAGCATCGACGCTGAGCTTGGCGGCCAGCTCCCAGACCGCTTCGATTCCCATGTAGGGGTGGATCATCATTCCGTTCGCCTGTCGGGCGAGCTCGACCAGACGTGCGTGCGTGCGGCCCGCCCCGCAGGCGTCCGCCACGGCGATCGGCGGTCCCACCGGGTCGGCGACGAGATGCTCCGGGGCGCCCATGTGCAAGCGCTCCTGGCAATAGGCTTCGTAGCCCGGGGCGGCGGTGGTCACCGTCACGTAGACGTCGTGATCTCCGGCGCGAAGGCGGCCGCGATGCTGGTACTCCTCGACCCCGGATATCTCGGCAAGGAACGGAATACCGGACACGTCATCGGGCTGAAGCGTAGGGTGATCGGCGTCGTCCGGACGCCAGCGACACGCATCGAACGCACGGAGACGAGGTCCGAGGCCCAGGTCGGAGCCCAAGCTGCGGCCTGCCTGCCGGGCGCGCTCCAGATCTACGATGCGTTCGCGGGCCGGGTCAGTCATTCGGCCCCGTGTAGCGCAGCTTCGAGCCGATTCCAGCGCTCTGCGCTACTTCGCTGGGGCGTATGTCGTCAGGAAGCCGCGTAGCGCAGCCCAGTAGACGTCGTGGTCGGGGGATCTCGACCAAAGCGCTCGCGAGCCGTGTTGCCCCTTGGATGCCGGGGTGAAGAGAATCTTCTTGTCGGTCGGCGCAGCTCGGTACAGCGGTTCTACCTTTGCGCGCTCGGCCTTGGACGAGGTGACGAACAGTGGCTGCGTGATCTGCTTTGCGAAGCCAGACACGTACTCCCTGTCCTTCTTGAAGTACTCGCCCGGAGAAAACGCGAGCACCGCGCTGACCTCGGCCGGGTGTTCGGCGGCCAAGCGGACGACGAGCGAGGCGGAGTAGGAGCTTCCCCAAACGACGACCTTCGAGGCCCCGAGGACATCGCGCGCATACCTCAGGGCAGCGACGAGATCGGCATAGGCATCGAGATACCTGGTGGGTAGCCTCTTCTTAGCGGCGCGCTTGTGCGTTTCGTTTGCCACGCGGTTGACACCCCGCCCTGAGCGTTGGTCGACGGCGAGCATCCGATACCCGTCCGCCACCAGTTTCGGAGCGATCTCCCGGTACTCTCCTCGGCTCCAACCCGCCTGATGGAACGAGAGGATGAGCGTGGCGCTGGACTCGGACCCCCCATACAGGTCGGCACGAGCTTGGATGCCGTCTGAGGTCGGAAAGTCGACGGACTCGAATCCAGAATCCGCTCCAGCCGGTGCTGCCCATGCGGCCATCAGGCACGCCACGATCCACAGGTTCAATGCTCTCATCGTGCTCTCCTAGTCGACGCTGAGGACGACCTTACCCCGCGCTCTTTTCGTCTCCATGTATCGGTGCGCGTCGGCAGCATCGTTCAAGGAAAATGTACGATCGACGACCACTCGGATCCCACCACCGTCAATCTGTTGCCGCAACCAATCGAGCTGACTTCGACGTGACTTGACGATGACTAGCTTCGCGCGCTTCTTTCGAAAGAAGGTGCGGGCGATGTCTTGGATGATTCGTCCGCTCGGGATCGTGTGGACGTACGTGCCGTCACTCTCGAGCAAGTGCTTCACCCGAGCGAAGGTGTAGTTGCCGAAAACATCGAAGAACAGATCGTACCGTGCGGCGATGCTCGTGAGCTCGGTCTGGTTGTAGTCGATGACCTCGTCCGCCCCGAGATCCCGCACGAGTTCGACATTTCGCTCGCTGCATACGGCCGTCACATGTGCGCCGAAGATCTTCGCGATCTGGACGGCGAACACACCAACACCGCCCGAGGCACCGTTGATGAGGGCGCGTTGCCCGGAGCGAAGCTTCGCGTCATCTCGAAGCGCTTGGAGGGCGGTCTGCGCGGCGAGCGGAACCGCGGCAGCGACTTCGAGGCCAACCGAGGAGGGCGCACGGCCGAGTTGGCCGCAATCGACGGCGGCGTACTCTGCGTAGGCCCGGCCTGCGAAGTCGTTGATCATCCCATAGACCAGCTCTCCTTCAGACAGGTCCGTGCCGGGGCCCACCTCCACGACTTCGCCTGCGATGTCGTGCCCGACGATGAGCGGAAACTTGTTGCCCGTAGCGACCTTGAACTTGCCTTTGCGAACGATCACGTCCTTCGGGTTCACACCAATGAAGTGGCTACGCACGAGCGCCTGTCCACGCTGAGGCACCGGCCGCGGAACGGTCGCGCTTCGTAGCACGTCGGGCTTTCCATAACGATCGATGACGACGGCGCGCATCGTTTCGCTCCGGTGGAGGTGCGTACCGTACTGTGGCAGCGCACTCATCGACTAGTACCGGTAGAGGAAGAGGCCGGAGAGAATCTTCGGCTGAAAGAACGTGCTCTTCTCGGGCATGACGATCTCCGGATCTTCGAGTCCCGCATCGGCGACGGACATGAGCTCGTCGAGGCTGACGGGATGCAGCGCAACGGCCATGTCGTAATCGCCCCGGTCAACTGCCGCCTTCATGTCGTCGAGGGAGGACTCGGAGTAGTAGTCGAAGTGGTTCGGATCCACGATCATGTCGTGGGTGAGACCAAGCTTCGGGTAAAGCTCGCGCTCCAGAATCGCACAGTCGAGTCGGCCGACCACATCGTCTGGAACGTGTTGGGCATCGAGCTCCCAACATCCGTCTTTGGTATAGATGCAGAAGCTGTGTTTCTTCGGAGTGCGGAACGTATTCACCGACCGAAGCGGCAGCTCTCCAGCGATCTCCGAGAACGGGCGGACGCCATTGATCACCCGGTTGTACGCCTGAATCACGGCTTCTTCGGTCACGTAGCAAAGGAAGTGACTTTGCCCGTTCAGCAGGCTCGCATGGTAGCGGTGGTGACCATCGGCAATGTACAGAGGCTCTGTGGTGAGAGCCGCTTGTAGCTCGGCGCCGGTCTCGCTGTTCTGCGCCACGCGCCAAACTCGATTCCGAATCCCTTCGAGCTCGCTGAAGCCACCGAACTCGCTGGTGAAGTC
Source organism: uncultured Myxococcales bacterium (assembly GCA_965365555.1). Lineage (GTDB taxonomy): Bacteria > Myxococcota_A > Polyangia > Polyangiales > Houyiibacteriaceae > SG8-38. Next base: position 8,739 of record CBDUCC010000023.1, read on the forward strand.
GTACAGAGGACTGGCCTCGGCTTTGGCCTTCTGAAGTACGTCCGCGATGGACGCCCGGGTGAGCACGAATACCGGTCCGATGTGGAGCCCGGTGGCTTTGCGCATCGCGATCCGGCCCTTGACCTTGTCGTCGAAGGTCTTCTCGTGTCGGATGACTTGCTTGTCCTCGTAGGGCGAAACCGCAGCAGCAACGAACGCACCGGTGCGCTGTCCGCCGTCCCAGGTTTGCTCGTAGACGTAGTACGCGGGCTCTTGATCTTCGATCATCGCTCCGTTTTCGAGCATCCGATCACGTGCGGCGGCAGGTTGGTCACCGAGAATGATGTGGAAGAGTGAGTCCGTCTGCCCTTGGAGCAGCTTCTCGAGCTGCGTGCCAGGTTTGATGACGTCGTAGGGTGGGGACGCGATCTGCGAAGCGCGACTCGGGTCGGGGCGAAGACCCGTGAGACCGATCGTAGCGACCATGTTGAGCTCCTTCGGAGCTTGCGGATCGCATATTGACTCTGGAAGTCAAGAGCCGCAGGAGTCAGGCGAGTTTGAGCGTACCCCGGTTGCCGTCGAGCGTGACGAGGTCGCCCGTTTGGAAACGCGTCGTAGCCACTCGAAGATTGACGACGGCTGGAAGGCCGTACTCTCGGGCGACCACTGCGCCGTGCGACACAGCGCTACCCACGTCCGTCGCGAGTCCTGCGATCAAGTTGAAGTACGGTGTCCACCCTACGTCGGTGATCGGTGCGATCAGGATCTCGCCGGCTTCGAGCGCTGCAGCCTCTTCGAGCGTCTCGACGACTCGTGCGCGCCCGGTCACCGTGCCGCGACTGACTGGCTTTCCGAGCAGAGCTCCGTGTTCGTCTTCCAAGGCCTCGAGACGCGACGGCTCGGGGCGGTCCCGAAACACTTGCGGGAAGTGAAGCGGCATCTGAAAGTCGAGCGCGCGACGCCTCGATTGGGCGACCTCTGCCAGCTCCACGCGCCCATCGATACGCTCTGCGAGCTCCTCGTGCGTCAAGAAGAACAGCGCGTCTTCGTCCGGTAGAAGACCCTGGCCCGCCATCGCCTTTCCCAGCGCGCGATACGCCTTCTTGAACTCCGTCGTGACTCGGACCAGCCCCGATTTCGTATGCTCACGGCAGCGGATGGCGGCGTGCGCGACCGGTAGCATTCGTCGAAGGATCGGGTGGTCGGAGGCGTTGGTCGTCGGCTCGCTAGTTCTCGGGCGAGCGCCATGGCTGATGCGCGCGCGAAGCCCCGACTGCAGTGAGGTGATCAGTGGCAACGGGTCGTCCGCCCAGCCTAGCTGACGAAGCTCGAGCTCCCGGACGGCCCGGTGCCCGTGACGCTCGAGGTAGCGCGCCAGCTCTTCGCCGGCAGGACCCGACTCCGCCGATCGGAGCCACTCGAACGCTTCGTTCGGGTCCGCCCCACAGAACTGTTCCCATGCATCGGGACACTCGTACAGACGATCGATGATGCGTTCCGCACCCTCCGCGATATCGGCGCTCTCGACGCCTTCGGCACCGGCCAGCATCTGTGCGACCTCGGCGTGATGCTCCTGGGTCGGCTCTTCGCCTTTCGCGAGGATACCGAGCAGAATCGGACTGAGCGCCCCAGACGAGGACGACGACAAGAGGTGAAGCTCGTACGCCTTCCAGAGCTTGTGAAGGTTCTCGTCGATGTCTCGGTAGAGCGCCTCCGGAGTTCCCTCAGTTGGCAAATGCAGGTCGGCGATCAGGGCGTCGAGGTCCCGTCGATGTCGAGCCGCCGAAAGCAGTTGATAGAAGTACCGTGTCCCGCTCAGGGCGCGGCGAAAAGGCGAGGTGCGCTCGGGTTCGGGGATCTCTTCGATGTCGCGCCCGCAGATCGCCACGCACATCTGATGTTTCGAGGAGCCTGCGACGTGTGCGGAGATCTCCGACAGAGTGCTGAGGTTCAAGAATAGATGCCCGAAGTACATTCCGACGTATCGCAGGCCATGAGTCTGCGGGACCGGGACGCCGGCGCGCCGGTAGGATTGCTGCATTCCGATGTCGATGCCTCGCCCGGTGGTCGAAAACGTGAGCGGAGTCACGGCGCCCGGCATCATCTCGCCAATGTTGCTCCAGGTATAGACGTGCGTAGGGTCGGGGGTCGTGTCGAGCTCGTTCAGATCACCCGGCAATTGGGTGATCGGGCGTGCCTGAAGCCATCGAATTCGCCCGCTTCCGTCAACTGCCCACTCCATGTCGATTGGAGCTCCGTACCGGGCCTCCGCGCGAAGAGCTTGTTCGAGCAACGCTTGAAGCTCGGCGGCCGAAAGAACAGCCTCGTTCCCCTGTGCCTCGTGTTGTTCGACCGAACCGTCCCTCCGAAGGATCCAGTGGTCCGGCGTGGCATGCCCGCTCACAAGCGCCTCGCCTAGACCGGACACGGCATCGATCACCACTTGGTCCCGACGCGCGTTGATGGGGTTCGCCGTGAACAGCACTCCTGCCGCCCGTGCGTCGACCATCTGCTGGACGACGACGCTCATGGCTGTCTCCCGAAGCTCGGTCTGCTGGTGCCGGTACGCGGTCGCCCTGGCGTTCTCGAGCGAGCGGACACAGTGCCGGATCGCCTGCCGAAGCGCATCGATCCCCTCGACGTTCAGAACGGTCTCGTACTGCCCTGCGAACGAAGCGTCGCTCGAGTCTTCTCCGATCGCCGAGGAGCGAACGGCAACCCTCCCGGCGCCTATGCTCTCGTAGCGAGCTTCGAGGTCGTCCGGGAGCGCATCCGCCGTTGCACCGACGATCACGAAGGCTGCTGGCACGTCGAAGCCGTACAGGAGGAGCTGCGCGAGCCCCTCGGCCTTGCCACCGACGGGCTCGTCGACAATCGCGTCCAGAGGGATGCATCGCGGGGCGGTCATGGCGGCGTACGGGTAGGCCTCGTGGCACGAATCGAAGGACGGTGTCAACCTCTGACGCCGGAGGTTTCGATGGCTGCACGAACCGGGCTCCTGCCTTTCTGGAAGAACTACGATCGAAAACTGTATCTCAAGGCTGCCGTTTTGGCGGACGAGCTCGGATACGACTCGTTTTGGATTCCCGAGGCCTGGGGCTACGAGATCTTCTCACTGCTGACGGAGATCGCAGTACACACCAAACAGATCAAGCTCGGCACCGGCATCGTCAACTGCTTCAGTCGATCGCCCGGACTCCTCGCGATGAACGCGGCTACCGTGGACGACATCAGCGAGGGCCGACTCATCCTCGGTCTCGGCACCAGCGGTCAGCGCGTCATCGAGGGCTTCCATGCCCGCGCGTTCAACAAGCCGCTCACGCAACTTCGAGACGTGATCCGAGTGACCAAGACCTTGCTGGCAGGCAAGAAGCTGAACGAGAGCGGCGCGAAGTTGCATGAGTACCGGCCGTTCGATCTCGCCATGACTCCCGTTCGCGCGGACCTGCCCATCTACGTCGCGGCGCTCAAACAGAAGTCGATCACCTCGATCGGGGAGCTTGCGGATGGTTGGATACCGACCTTCTGGCCCTACACCGAGCTCGGTCGTGGACACGCCTGGATTGCCGAGGGGGCGCAGAAGGCCGGTCGGGATCCCTCCGACATCGTGACGGCTCCGTTCACCACGGTGATCCCGCTCGGGGAGGCTGGCATCCGTGAGGCGCGTCAGATCATCTCTTTCTACATCGGGGGCATGGGCGACTACTACAAGGAACTCCTCAGCGGGTTCGGCTACGCGGATGCCTGCAAAGAGATAGACACTCTCTACAAAGATCGAAGCACACGGGCTCAGGCCGCCGAGGCGGTTCCGGAGGGCATGATCGAAGCGCTCACGATCGCCGGGGAACCGAAGCACTGCATCGAGGAGCTGGCCCGTCGACGCGAATACGGCATCGACCTTCCCATTCTGAATCTGCCCTCGAACCTGCCCTGGGAGATGCTCGAAATGTTCATCCGAACGATGGCCCCTTCAGCGTAGCTCCTTTGTTGGACGTACTACTACGCCTGCTAGGCTTGAGGCCATGAGGGGTAAGCGGCGCGCGCTAGGTCGCAGCTCGGGTGGCCTTCTGTTCGGGTTCGTCCTCGGCTGCAGCGTCTACGATCCCTCTCTGCTCGAGCAAGAGGCCCCTGTCGTGCCGGCTCGCCCGCCCGAGGCGACCAGCTCGCCGCAGGACCGAAATACCCTGGTCTTCGGACTCAAGGACGTGTTCGTCCGACCGTCCGTGGAAGCTGCCGCGAGGACGGGCATCGACCTCGATGCGACGACGACTACGAGTCGCGAGGATGCGACGTGCGAGCCGCTGAGCATCGAAGGCCAACTGGTGGGTCAGCCGGTCATCGATGGCCGTCGGGGCGTCGACAACTCGCTCGCAGTCAACCTGCTGCCGGCCGTCGGGGCGACGCTGCCCTGCCTCGAAGACAACATCGCCCTGACCCAGGGTCGCGGCGTGGGGACCGTCGTCCTGTGGATTCGGGGCTGGAACGGCGCGCCGGACGATGCGAGCGTGTCCGCCGTACTGACCACGTCGGTCGACGGCACAGACGAGGACCCTTCGCTCGTTGGCTTCGCCCCGTCCGATCCGCACAACCTCGTCTACCTGGACGAACCGGGCCGGGGAGCGCCGGACCCCGGATGGCAGGGTGACGACTCCTGGTTTCTCGACCCTGTCGATTTCGAGTCCGATAGCGACGGCGCAGCGAGTCTCCAACGGCCGAAGCGCGAACAAGCCGAAGGCTACGTGTCGCACGGCCGTCTGGTCATACCCCTCCTTGACGGGACCGAGTTCAAGCTGATCGCAGGGGAGGGACTTCTCCCAAGTGACGGTGCGATGGTCGTCGCCGTGAACGGCGGCTTTCTCATCGCCGACATCGGCGACGGGGGTGAGCACCTCGACAGAGGTCTCTTCGTCGGTCGCTTCGGCATCGAGGACCTGGGCTCGGCGACCCCGCAGATCGGAATCTGCGACGTCAACGCAAGCGTCATCGAGAACCTCTTCGGGCAGTTCGCTGACATTCATCATTCACCAAGCGGAGACGGGATGGGACTGCCGTGCGACGCATTCAGCATGGGCATCACCTTCACCGGCGTCCGTGGCCGCATCGCTGCGCTCGCAGCCTCTACGAGGCCTCCACTCGAGCCCTGCGCGAGCGGGATCACACCCGCGGTGGATCGCTGCTGTCCGAGTCAGTGGCTTTCCGGGGAGACGCGCGCCGAGACCTGCGACAGCCTGGCCTTCGCGGCGAAGGCAGCGCGATTCGACGCCCTCCCAGCCGCCGTCCAAATCCCGGTGCCGGCTCCTGCGGCCGAGTGAACCGGCTCAGCTGCCGGCGCTGCGACGCTTCCTGACCGCGTCGCTAAGACTTTCGATGACGGGAACCGTGGCATCCCAGCTCATGCAGGCGTCGGTGATGCTTTGACCGTAGGTCAGGCCCTTGTTCGAGCCGTTGTCCTGTCGTCCACCCACGAGGAAGCTCTCGAGCATGAGACCGAATACTCCCGTGCTCCCCTGCGCGATCTGCTCTGCGACTTCCTTCGCGACAGCTGCCTGCTTTTCGTGGTCCTTGCTGCTGTTCGCATGGCTGCAGTCGACCATCACGCGACCCTCGAGGCCGGCGGCTTCGAGCATCTCGACGGTCTCCGCCACGTGCTCTGCTTGGTAGTTCGGCTTTCCGGTGCCGCCGCGGAGGATTACGTGACAGTCGAGGTTGCCTTTCGTCGCGACGATTGCGGTGAGGCCCTGCTTCGTCACCGATAGGAAATGATGTGGGTTCCTCGCGGCGCGTACGGCCTCGACGGCGATGATGATCGTTCCGCGCGTCCCATTCTTGAAGCCGACGGGCATCGACAAACCGCTGGCGAGCTCCCGATGCACCTGGCTTTCGGTCGTCCGAGCGCCAATCGCGCCCCAGCACACCAAGTCGGCCATGAACTGCGGAGAGATCGGGTCGAGGAACTCCGTTCCGGTGGGCAGATCCAGTTCGGCCAGCGAGCTCAGAAGCCCGCGCGAGATCCGAAGTCCGTGATTGATGTCGAAGCTGCCGTCGAGATTGGGGTCGTTGATCAGCCCCTTCCAGCCGACCGTGGTGCGGGGCTTCTCGAAGTAGGTTCGCATCACGATGAAGAGCTCATCGCTGTGCTGGTCGTGCAGCGTCTTGAGCCGGGCCGCGTAGTCGAGGGCCGCGTCCGGATCGTGAATCGAGCAGGGGCCGACGACGACGACGAGACGGTCATCTTGGCCATGCACGATCTCACTAATCTGCCGACGTGCCTCCGCGATTCGTGTAATCGCAGCCTCACCCGGATGAATCTCCTCCATGAGAATGGCGGGCGGGATGAGAGGTCGGATGTCGTCGATCCGGACGTCGTCGGTCGGTGGACGGAACATGAGCGCTCGAGGCCTAGCATGGATGCTCGCCGGCGTCCCGCATGGTCTCGCTGCCTGTGCTACATCCGCGCGACGTGACCTCGTTCGTTCGCCTCTTTCCCTTGTGGGTGACTCTCGGTGGCGCCGTCGCACTGCTCTATCCGCCGTCGTTCACCTGGTTTCTCGACCTCGGTCTGATCACACCTGGGCTCCAGATCATCATGCTCGGGATGGGGCTGACCCTCGAGCTCGATGACTTCGCTCGTGTCTTCAGAGCTCCGGCCGCCATCGGCTGGGGCGTCTTCCTTCAATACGCCGTGATGCCGCTCCTCGGCTGGGGCGTAGGCCATCTGTTCTCCTTGCCCACGCCGTTCGCCGTCGGTTTGATTCTCGTCTGCTGCTGCCCGGGCGGCACCGCGTCCAATGTGATCGCCTACCTGGCGAAAGCCGATGTCGCGCTCTCGGTCTCGATGACCGCGTTCTCGACCATGCTCGCCGCGCTCTGCACACCCTTGCTGACGACCTGGATCGTCGGGAGCCGCGTCGATGTCGATGCACTCGGACTGTTCCTCAGTACGGCCAAGGTCGTCCTTTTGCCGGTTGCTGTCGGTCTCGTCATGCGGCGATACCTGCGACGATGGACGATCCGGATCCTTCCGCTCGCCCCTGCTGCCGCGGTCTTGATGATCGTCGCCATCGTCGCTGCGATCCTCGGGGCGCAGAAGCAGGCCGTCCTCGATTCCGGGCTCTCGCTCGTCGGGGCCGTGGTCACCACCCACTCGCTCGGTTTTGGGATCGGCTACCTGCTTTCCGGCATCGGGGTTGGGTTCGGGAACGTCGCCCGCACCACGGCCATCGAAGTCGGGATGCAGAACTCGGGCCTCGGCGCCGTGCTTGCGCAGGCGCACTTCGCGAACCCGCTGACCACGATTCCGAGCGCGATCTCCGCCATCACCCATTGCATCATTGGAAGCGCCTTGTCGGCATGGTGGTCGAGGCATCCTCCTGGTGAAGTTTCCCCGAGTTTCGAGAGCTGAAACATCACGGACACCAGGTTCGTTCACGGTTCCGACATGGTCCTCGTCCAGATCTTCGATCGCGCCGCCCACCGGATGCTCGATGTCATCGAGCGGTGGGTCGTTCGTGACGACAATTCGGTCGCCTGAGTCGCGCCGGCGCCAGACATCGGGCTTTTCGTGAGTTAGCTCACAAGAAGCCCGATTGAAATACCGTGTTACAGTTTTATTATGTAAATGCGGTATTTATATCTAGCTTGTGCCGCGCCGGAACCATGAAGACCAGGCTTACGCTCATCCTTACGCTGCACTGCGCGATCGCCTGCAACGTCTACGATTCGGCCCTGGTCGAAAAGGGGTTGGCCTCGGTGCCCGGCCGCCCGCCCGCGCACACGAGCTCGCCGGAGGACGGGATCGAAGCGATCTTCGCGCTTCGCAACGTGTCGCTCGATCAGGGCGGGGATCGGTGGCGACGGTTCGGTCTCGATCTGGACGGGATGAACACCTCCTCTGCGGACGGACCTGCGGAGTGCCTTGCCGCAGACGGAAATCCCACACTCGACGGGGACAGGGGGATCGACAACGCGTTCGGCCAGTACGTGCTGCCGACGGTGGTCAGCCTTCTCCCCTGCCTCGAAGACAACATCGCGCTCAATCAGGGCCTCGGCCTCGGTACTGTCCTCGTTCGCTTGCGTGAGTGGAACGGGACTCCGAACGACGCGAAGGTCGACGTGTCGGTACTCTCGTCCGTCGACGGAACCTCGCTCGATGAAGTTTCCGGGGTCGAATGGAACGGCGCGACGGCGATGCTCCCGGGCGGCGCGACCGAGGCGCCGCCGCCGGCGTGGGATGGCGACGATGTCTTCTTCGTCGATCCTGCGAGTCTGGTCGCGGGCGACATCAACTATCCGCTCGTCTGGAAGACCAACGCGTACATCAGCGATGGTCGGGTGGTTCTTCCGGTCGATACCGCCACGACCTTCGTGTTCCTCACCGGCTCGGGGAGCTTCTCGCTTTCGCTGCTTGGGTTCTTGGTGGCCGACATCAGCGAGGACGGCCAAACGCTGGAGAAAGGTCTGCTGGCCGGGCGCTTCTCCGGTGGCGAGCTCGTTGCCACGCTCGAGCCCTTGGGGATCTGCGACGAGGGGTTCCGGGGCAGCGTGACCAGCCTGCTCACCAACAACCTCGACCTGCGGATCGACCCCGGACTCGGCGATCCCGGGGACCCCTGCACGGCGAGCAGCGTCGCATTCAGCTTCGACGGAGTCCGGGCCCGTCTCGCCGATGCTCTGGCGCCGCTGGAGCTACCGATTCCCGACCCTTGCGAAGCCTCTCCTGGTGGTGCACCGGCCTTCGATTTCTGTTGCCGGACTGTCGCGCTCGAGAGCCCCGAGTCGCTACCCGAGGAGTGCTCGCCCGAGCAACTCCAAGTGTACAGCTCGCTCCCCAACCCGGTGCCAGTACCGCCCGAAGACGGTTTCTAGGCGACCTCGAACGACTGGCCGCAACCGCAGTCGCCCTTGGCGTTCGGATTCTTCCACTTGAAGCCATAGCTCATCAGGCCCTGCTCCCAATCGAGCACGGCGCCCTTCAGAAACTCGAGGCTTCGTTCGTCAACCACCACGGTGAGCCCGTCGAAGTCGAGGACTCGGTCCTTGTTGGGACGGACTTTGCGGGCGAAGTCGTAGACGTAATAGTACCCCGAGCAGCCACCGCCCTTGATGCCGAGGCGTAGACCATGTACCGGCTCGCCTGCATCCGCGACCTTTTGCTTTCCCATCTCGATCGCCTTGGGTGTGAGCTCGATGCCTGGGGCGGGTTCGTTCATCGTGCTGTACTTAAGACGCGCGCCGAGCTTTGGCCAGTGCTCGCGCCAATTCACCAGTCGATCTCGCGGCCTTCGCGCTTGGCAGCGTAGAGGGGGGAGGCCGCGCGAAGCCTCGTGACGGCGTCGATGACCGCCTCTGCGACCTGGGCGAGCTCGGCCTCCGTAGTCCCCCGGCCGAGGCCGAACCGAATCGATGCCGCAGC
>CBDUCC010000024.1:0-17797 GCA_965365555.1 uncultured Myxococcales bacterium
CCGCCTATACGAAGAACGGGAAGAGCTCCTTCGGCGCGCTCGCCAGTTGATCGAGAGCTGCGACTGCGATGAGGGGTGCCCAGGCTGCATTGGGCCCGATGCCTCCAGCGAAGATGAGCCGGAGGCGGCGCGAAAGAGGCTCGTTCTCGGACTGCTCGATGCCATCGGCGTGAGCGCAACGCACTGAGACCATGTCGATCAAGAGAGGACTTCAACGACTTGCACAGGCGACGCCACGGAGGCTGGACGTCGCGAGTGTCCGTGGTGCGCTGCCCGGCGCTCTGCACGACACCGAGCACGGACCGCTTCACATGATCGATGCGTACCTCGAGCCGCGCCACCATCATGGGCGCGCCCCCATCGCCGAGGCGCTTCGTATCTCTGCGGAACGTCTCGCCCAGCTTGCGCTCGACCCCTCGCTCGAAGACGTCGACTTCCAGCATGCGCTCTTCTTCGACACCGAGACGACCGGTCTCGCCGGTGGCACGGGTACCGTCCCGTTTCTGATCGGCATCGCCTGGTTTGAAGACGAGTCGTTTCGGATTCAGCAGCTCTTCCTCCCCGATCTCGGACGGGAGGCGCCCATGCTTCACTGGCTTCGGGAGCGGGTGGCGCAGAGTAGCTGTGTGGTATCCTTCAACGGCAAGACGTTCGATTGGCCCCTGTTGCGCAATCGCTTCGTGATGAACCGGGTCCGGGCGCCGGAGCTTCCGCCGCACCTGGACCTCCTGCACTGTGCGAGGCGCATTCTCAGGCCCCGCCTCAAATCGGTGCGTCTCGTCGAGCTCGAGCGCAAGGTGCTCGGCATGTACCGGGAAGATGACATCTCCGGGGCGTTGATCCCTCAGCTCTACTTCGACTACCTCGACGGTGGCGACGTCTCGCCAATGGCCAAGGTGATTGAGCACAATGCCAACGACCTGATCGCGCTTGCGGCCCTCGTGGCCAAGCTGGTGAGTCACTTCGACGAGGTGCATGGCGGCGACGACCCGCGCGACCATCTCGCATATGCGAGAGTCGCCGAGCGGGCAGGCGACCCGACGCGCGCCCGTTCCTTTGCCAGCGCGGCAGCGCGAGGGGGCGGCGAGTCCAGCTGCACGGTCCAGGCCTGCATGTTGAGTGCCCGAATGGCCCGACGGGAGGGCGCGATCGACGATGAGGAACGCTCCCTCCTGATGGCCCTCGAGGCTGCCGACGAGGGCGAGTTGCGCGCTGCGGTACGCCTCGCCTTGGCGAAGTTCTACGAGCACCGTCGCAAGGATCTGACCCGGGCGCTTCAGCATGCCGAGGAGACCGCGCTTGCGGAAGGTCTGGAGCGTCACCAGCGTCGGAAGAGCCGGCTCGAGCAGCGACTCGCGCGCCAACACTGACCTTTTTGCAATGCCGACACCCCCTCTGGCACGCCGTGGCACAGAGAGGTACCTTGTTCGGCGCACAATCCCTGAGTTTTCACAGACCCAGGGTTGGCATCGATGTTGCTCCATCCGGAATCGCAACCCGTGCATGGAGAGAACCTCATGATCCCAGTGTCCAGAGCTTTCGTCGTCCTCAGCGCCCTCTTGGTGCTCGCAGCGGCCTGTGGCGAGACGAGCACCACCGAGTCTGAGCCTGCGGAGGGCTTCGTCTGCGGAGCCGATGGGAACAGCTACTCGCTCGAGGACGCGGACACCGGTGGTCATGAGGTCGCGCATCGCGGCCGCTGCGACGAGCCCATGGCCTGCGCCTCGCAGGACGATTGCTTCGTCGGCGATGCTTGCACCGACGCTTCGGGGGCGGCCTTCTGCGTTCCAGGTTCGACTCGGTGCGACTGCCCCGGGCTGTTCGAGCCCGTGTGCGGCGGCGACGGACGCAACTACATCAACGCCTGCGAGGCCAGCTGTGCTGGTGTCGGTTTTCAGCACGAGGGCTACTGCGAGCTCCCTATCGGCCGAGGCTGCGTCAGAGCCGGCTGCAGTGATCATCTCTGTGTCGAAGAGGGGATGGACATCGCGAGCACCTGCGAGTGGCGCCCAGTCTACGCCTGCTACCAGCAGGCGACCTGCGCGCGGCAGGAGAACGGCCAGTGCGGGTTCACGCCGACCGACGAGCTGGTCGAGTGCCTGGAGCGGCACGGCGAGGGGATGTGTCGAATCGATCCGAGCTGGCAGAGCGGCTTCCAGGCCGAGTGCGAGAGCCCGCAGGTCCCTGGCATCGTGGGGGTCCTCGCCGTCGAGCCCTTCGAAGCCTTGCGTCTCGGGGAGCCGTTCCTGGCGAGCTACGAGCTCCTCGAGCCTCCGGTGTTCGCTGGCCAATACCAGGGCGACGGCGTCCTCGACTGCATCGGCGACGAGGTCAGGCTCCGAGGCATCGCGCACGAAACCCCTCTCGGTCCGCTCGAGTTCGAGTGTTGGGTTCTCGGCGAGGTCGTCGACCCCTGCGCGCTGATCGACTGTGCCCCCGGCTACTACTGCGAACGGGGTGAGTGCATCCCCGAGTGTCAGTGCACGGACATCTACCTCCCGGTATGCGGTGTGGACGGCGTGACCTATGGCAATGGTTGCGAGGCGGGCTGCCTCGGGGTGGAGATCGACTACGAAGGTGAGTGCCATGCCGATTGCCGGACGGGCGGGTGCGAAGACGGCTGGACCTGCGACAACTGCCCGACCGAGGCTGGGACCCGGGAGTGGATCTGCCTGCCGCCGAACGCGGGCGCCTGTGAGCCGCCCGACGAATGCCGACCGACGGGCTGCAATGCTGAGATCTGCGCGAGCCAAGACATGGCCTCACCCTGCGTCGCGCTCCCGGAGTTCGCCTGCTACTCCGACCACGGAGCCTGCGAGCTCCAGCCTTGGGGTGAGTGCGGCTGGACGAACACGCCCGAGCTCGATCAGTGTCTTTCGGAGTTCGACTGCCGTTCGATCGGCTGCGCCGAAGGCGAGTACTGCACCTTCTGCTGGTTCGAATGGGCGTGCGTCCCCGATGGCGTGGCCTGTTGAGCTTCCCCCCCCGCGCGGCGTGCCGCTCCGGTCTCACCATCGCCGGAGAGAGCGATGCGCGGGGGGAGCCTTATCTGATCAGAACTCGACCGAGATCTCGGTCTTTACGGAGTTGGCAATGAAGCAGTGCTTGTGCGCTTTCGCATGCAGCTTCTCGAGCTCCTCGGAGGTCGGGCGCTCGCCGCTCCAGCGGACCTGAGGTCGCAGAACGACCTTCGTTATCGCGATGCGCTTCTCTTCGTTGCGCTCCATTACGCCCACCGCCTCGTCCTGGTAGTCATCGATGACGAATCCATCCCGTGCGGCCAGTGCCAAAAAGGTGAGCATGTGGCAGCTCGAAAGCGCGGCCACGAACGCCCTCTCCGGGTCGAGCAACTCGGGGTTGCCGAGGTACTCGGGTGCGGCCGAGGCCTGAACTTCGTTTCCCCCGGCGAACTTCCAGAGGTGGTCTCGGGAATACTCCTTGGGCGTGAACTCGCGTTCGTTTCGATTCCAGTGCACGGTTGCGCGGTGTTCGGACATCGCTACTCCTTCGAGCCAATAGCCTAGGTCCGTTTTGGCGACGGTCCATGCTCCCGCTCCAAGGGTCCTTGCAGAGCTCCGCGAACGCCTCCGTCGCTGTCCAAGATGTTGTTCCGAGTGTCCTTCAGGTGTTCATCCGCCTCTGAGATGAACGCATTCGGAAATCGAGCGGTTGCTACATTGACTTTTATGGATCCCCAGGTGCCCGTGATCAAACGGGATTCGTCGAGAACTATCCGCCCGAGAGGGCGGGGGTTTCGATGGGAACCGGCGGGGTGTCGTCCGTGAGCCGATTCGCGAGGAAGCCCTCAGGTAGCGAGACCCTCTGTCGGCCGGCGGTCTTGCCCCGCGGCACACGCATGGCCTCGGGCGGGAACGGCTCCGCGGGGTCGACCGTCCCGAGGATCTGCTCGAGCTCCTCGAGTGTCGTGACCCGCATGAGCCGCGAGCGAAGCTTGGCGCTTCCTCGAAAACCCTTCGTGTACCAACTGCTGTGTCGGCGAAACATGCGCATCGCCGACGCCTCTCCGGCCCATTCCGAGAGGAACCGTGCGTGGCGGAGCGCGACCTCGGCGATCTCCCCGAAGCGCGGAGGATTCCGAGGCTCGCGTCCGTCGAACACATCACCCAAATCACGGAACAACCAAGGGCGCCCGAGGCAGCCGCGGCCTATCACGACCCCATCGCATTTCGTGTTGCGCATCATTCGAAGTGCGTCGTGTGCCTCCCAGATGTCACCGTTGCCAAGCACGGGAATACTCGACACGTACTGCTTGAGGTCGCCAATCGCATCCCAGTCGGCGTGTCCGTCGTAGAGCTGAGCCGCCGTCCGCGCATGCAGGGCAACCGCCTTGCATCCCTCCTCTTCTGCGATTCGGCCCGCATCGCGGTAGGTGAGAAGCCGGTCGTCGATACCCATTCGGAACTTGATGGTGACGGGGATCTCGCCCGCGTTCTGCACCGCCGAGCGAACGATGTTCGCGAGCAGACGCGGCTTCGCCGGAATCGCCGACCCACCGCCTTTCCGCGTCACTTTGGGCACCGGACATCCGAAGTTCATGTCGATGTGGTCGACGTGTCCCTCGCCGACGAGCCACTTTACCGCCTCGCCCACGTAGTACGGGTCGACGCCATAGAGTTGAAGGCTGCGTGGTGACTCGTTCTCTCCGAACTCCGCCAGCATGAGCGTCTTCGCGCGCCCCTCGACCAAGGGTCGCGCCGTGACCATCTCGCTCACGTAGAGCCCCGCGCCGAATTCGCGGCAGATGGCGCGAAAGGGCCAGTTCGTCACGCCCGCCATCGGTGCGAGCACGACCGGCGGCCACACGGAGAGCGGTCCGATTTGCACGGGAGCAAACTCGCCGTCGCGGGCAGGCGGCACCTCACGATTGAGTGCACTCTTGTAGGCTGGGTCCATGGGAGCGATCAGTTGACGACGGACAAATGGCGGTGTCCGGTGGAGCGAGACACCTTCATCCGCCAATCGACGCCGATCAGCTCCCCGGGTTCGAGTGGCAACCAGATGTTCTCGCCTTCAATCACCTCGCTCGAGAAGATCAAGTGGTTCACGTAGCCGCTCTCGGACGGTGCCTCACACTCGGGTGACAGGCTGGGGCAGGTGTCACGGTCGGCGCAGCGGGTCTTGTAGGTGGACCAGTAAAGCTCTTTGCCGCCTTCCGCCGCGACCATCGTGGTGCCATCGGTCACGATCGTCGTCAGCAGCGACGATTCCTTATCCGGGTCTTTGTCGCAGATCGCCCGAACCTGCTCGAGCGTCGTCTGCAATGCCATGCTCGTCTCGTCGACTGCGATTCGTCCCGACAGCGGACCGTGCTGCGACAGGTGTGTCAGGAATAGGAAGAAGAGTACTTCACTGTCGGTCTCCCCGAGAATGTACCGGCGAAGCCTTGGCGCCACTCGCTGAACCAGCTCCGCGCGATGATCCGAGAAGCTCTGTATGTCGCCGTTGTGCGCCATCACCCATTTGCCGTACTGAAAGGGGTGGCAGTTCAGAACGGAATTCTCACCGTTGGTCGCCCGACGTACGTGCGCAAGGACGGTCTCGGACGCGACGATGCCGCTGACCCTTTGAAAGAGGGCGCAATCGATTGCCGTTGTGGGGCTCCGAGTGATGTGGGGCGCTCCGTCGACGTAAAAAGCGACGCCCCATCCATCCCGGTGGTTGGTCGACTGCATCCCGAGCGCATTGTCCGCATCCATCAAGGAGCGGTGCACTTGGCTTTGGATGACGCTCCGGAACCCGAACAGGCGACACATAATCCATGCATTTTGACACGAACGACCCAGCAATGCTCGCTCCGCTGTTCAGGAGGCGGCCCCGGTGTTAGGGTGCGCGCCCGTGAAGCGATTTCGGCGTCTTTTCATCGCGAACCGCGGAGAGGTGGCAGCCCGCATAGCGAGGACCTGCGACACACTCGCGATCACGCCCGTATTCGGCGTGTCAGAGGCGGACCGGGCCGCGCCCTATCTGCGCGGAAGGGAGTCGGTCGTGCTCGGGGCATCGCGTTCGAGCGAAAGCTACCTGGCTGTCGAGCGAGTCGTGCAGGCCGCGGTGCAAACGCGCTGTAGCGCCGTCCATCCCGGGTGGGGTTTTCTGGCCGAGAACCCGCTGTTCGCGTCGCTCTGCGAGGCGCACGGTGTCACCTTCATCGGGCCGCCGCCCGCCGTCATGCAGCGACTCGGTCGGAAGACGCCCGCGAAAGAGGCGATGGCCGCCGCCGGCCTGAAGCTCATCCCCGGAAGTGACGGCGTTCTTCGCAACGCGCAGCAGGCACAGGAAGTCGCAGAGTCGATCGGCTTTCCCGTGCTTCTCAAGGCCGAGAGTGGTGGCGGCGGCCGCGGAATGCGGGTCGTTCGTGAGGCGTCCGCCGTGTCCGAGGCCTACGAGTCCGCCCAGGCGGAATCGCTTGCCGCCTTTGGCGATGGGCGCCTCTACCTCGAAAAGCTCATCGAAGGCGGCCGTCACATCGAAATTCAGCTTCTCGCCGATCGATACGGAAACGTCGTTCACCTCGGCGAGCGCGACTGTTCCGTGCAGCGCAAACACCAGAAGTTGATCGAGGAATCCCCCGCACTGGTCCTGAGCGACGAGGAACGCGCGCACACCTTGGCGGCCGCGGTCCGCGCCACCGAGTCCATCGGGTACGTGGGAGCCGGCACCATGGAGTTCCTTCTCGACGCCGGTGGTGAGCTTCGGTTCATGGAGATGAACGCACGGCTGCAGGTGGAGCACCCGGTCACCGAGATGCGCACCGGCATCGATCTCGTCGAGGCCCAGATTCGAGTCGCGGGCGGAGAGCCGCTTCGATTCACCCAAGCGGACGTGGAGCTTCGCGGTCACGCGATTGAGTGCCGCATCAATGCCGAGGACCCGAGTCATGCCTTCGCCCCAAGTCCCGGTGTGATCGAGCATTGGTCTGCGGATACCACCGACGAGCGCGTTCGCGTCGATACGCACGTCGAGTCCGGGTACGAGGTGCCGCCTCACTACGACAGCCTGGTCTGCAAAGTCATCGCCTGGGGCGAGGACCGTGACTCGGCCTGCGACCGGCTGAGCCAAGCACTTCAGTCCATGCGCTGCGACGGCATCTCGACGACGATTCCGATGCATCTTGCTGTCCTGGCGTCGCCCGAATTCCGGCAGAACCGTTACGACACCCGTGCAGTACCGGGGTGGGAGGTCTAATGGCACAGGTGCCGTTGGTTCCGATTGGAAATCCCCGCGAGTCGGTCGTCGACCAAGCGGAGTTCGACCGGGAGAACGCCGGTCACGAGCCTCTCGTTGGCAAGCTCGAAGCTCGCCGCGAAGAAGTGCAGGCAGGGTGGGGGGACAAGTACGTCACTCGGGTCCACGAGAAGGACAAGCTCACGACGCGCGAGCGGCTCGAGCGCTTGAAGGATGACGGAACCGAGCTCTTCGAGGTGGGCACCTTCGTCAACTACGGAGTGGACTTCAACGGACTTCGTTCGCCTGCTGCGGGTGTCGTCACGGCGTTCGCGAAGGTCGAAGGTCGTTGGTGTGTCGTCATCGCGAACGACAACACGGTGGCTTCGGGTGCCTGGTGGCCCCAGACCCCGGAGAAGATTCAGCGTGCGCAGGAGATGGCCCGCCGACTTCGTCTCCCGACGCTGTATCTCGTGGACTGCAGCGGCCTCTACCTTCCCGAGCAGAGCAAGAGCTTCGCGGGCGCTACGGGCGCTGGCCACATCTTCAAGATGAACAGCCTGCTTTCCGCTGAAGGTGTTCCCCAGATCGCCGGTGTGTTCGGTGATTGCATCGCGGGCGGTGGGTACATGCCCATCATCAGCGACCGCGTATACATGACCGAGCAGGCCTACATGGTCATCGCAGGCGCTGCGCTGATCAAGGGTGCGAAGAGCCAACACATCACCTCGCTCGACATCGGTGGTCCGGAGGTTCACGTCCACCAATCCGGGTGCGCCGACGAACGCGTCCCTGACGACATCACGCTCATCGAGTGCTTGCGCCGCGAGGTCGCGCGGCTGCCGAGCTCGGGCGCGTCGTTCTATCGAGGCGGTGTGGAGCCGATGGGGCCGCGCTTTTCTCCGAAAGAGCTTCCCGGGCTGCTGCCGGTCGACCATCGGCAAGCGTACGAGGCCACGGAGGTGTTGGCCCGCCTTTGCGACCAGAGCCTCTTCTGGGAGGTGCTTCCGAGCGTCGGGCGGGAAATGATTTGCGGCATTGGAAGGGTTGGAGGTCTCTACGCCGGCTTCGTCCTCAACCGACAGGGGCTGATCGATAATCCGGAGGCCGAAGGCGATGCCCGTCCCGGCGGGATCCTCTACCGCCAGGGGATCGCCAAGATCAGCGCCTTCAGCCGCGCATGTGACAGCGACGGCATCCCCCTGATTTGGCTCCAAGACATCAGCGGCTTCGACATCGGTGCCGAGGCCGAGCGTCATGGCCTCCTCGCCTACGGCTCCAACCTCATCTACACCAACAGCACCAACGAGACCCCGATGTTCACCGTCCTGCTTCGGAAGGCCTCCGGGGCTGGGTACTACGCGATGGCCGGACTTCCCTATGATCCGGTGGTGCAGCTCTCGACCCCCGTGTCGCGACTCAGTGTGATGGAGGGCCGCACGCTCGCGATTGCCTCGTACAACAGCAAGCTCGACGACAACTTCGAGATCGTGACGACCGATCCGAAGGAACGAGCGCAGATTGAACAGCGGATGGCCGAGGTGGAAGCGCGGATTGAAGCGGACATGGACCCGTACGTTGCTGCGAAGCAGCTCGACACCGACGAGATCATTCGCGTCGATGAGCTTCGGGATTGGCTCGAGGTGCTGGTCGAGATGAGCTACCAAGGCGTCGGCTACCGTCGCGTCAAGAACCCTCGTATCTGGACCATGCACGACCTCGATGTTCTGGTGAACGGAGGGCGGGCTTGAGCTCGGCCTCGTATCCCCTGCGCGTGAGAGAGGCGGACGGCTCGCGTCAGCTCCTCGCCCCGAGCGTCGGGATCTTCATGCCGAGCGTGCGGGAGGGGCAACTCGTGTCCGGTGGGCAGGAGATTGGGACCCTTGAGCTGCTGAGCGTCTCGCATGCGCTCGTCGTTCCCGAAGGAATCGCTGGTCGAGTGATCGCACGCATCGGTGGGCGGCTCAGCCGGGTTCCGGTCCAGTACGGCGACGTGCTTCTCGGTTTGAGTAGCGCCGAGCTCGCCGACGCATCGACCTCGGAACCCGGCGCTGAGCTGCGCTCGGGCGCGCTGTCGTTTCCGGCTCCGATGAGCGGCCGGTTCTACGGCCGTCCATCCCCGAACGAACCGCCGTTTGTTTCGCGAGGAGACACCGTCACCCAAGGGCAAACGATCGGTCTGCTCGAGGTCATGAAGACGTTCAATCGACTGGTGTATCAAGGCGAAGGGGTGCCCGAGCAAGCGGTCGTCGAGGAGGTCGTCGTGAACGACGGAGACGACGTGGTGCGCGGCGAGCCCATCCTTCGACTCGCCCCGGACCCGGCTCGCTGAGATGCGCACGGTCGGAACAATCGCCAGCACGGTCGCTCTGCTCTTGTTCGCTTCCTGCGGTCCGAGCGGCAAGTCCGCGACCGAGCCGGGCCAGGTCCAAGAGGTGAAGAGTTTCGTCTTCAAGCACGAAGGGATTCTGCGGAAAGTCGGTCTATTCGATCCACGCCCAAGCCCGGACGGGGCACCGCGTCCAATGGTGCTGGTATTGCATGGCGGCCTCGGCGACGACGACGACACCGTGACGTTGAGCTTCGGCAAGCTCGACGCGCTCGCCGCCGCAGAAGACTTCATCGTGGCTTATCCCGTCGGCATTGGGGGCCATTGGAACGATGGGCGAAACGTTCAGCGCTACGTGGCTCAACGCGAGAGGATCAACGACGTGGGGTTTCTTTCGAAGCTGATCGGCGAGCTCGTCGAGAAGCGTAACGTGGCCCCCGAAGCAGTGTTCGTCGTCGGGGTTTCCGATGGTGCGATGATGACCCACCGCTTTGCCTGCGAGGCCGGAGAGGCGATTCGCGCTTTCGTCGCAGTGATCGGCTCGATGCCGTACAACGTGGCCCGTCGTCGCTCTCGCTGTACGAAGCAGCCCCTGTCTGCCCTGATCATCAACGGCACCGAGGATCCGATCGTTCCTTGGGAAGGGGGCACGGTGCGGTTCGGAGATCAAGACCTGGGACGTGTTCTGCCGGTCGAGCGTACGTTCTCGTTCTGGATGCGCCACGATGGCTGTGAGGATACCGAGCGCTCGATGATCCCGGATTTTGCGCCGTCCGATGGCACTCGAATCGAACGGTGGAAAGCGACTGGCTGCGAGGCGGACACCAAGGTGGAGCTCTTCGCCGTCAAGGGGGCGGGCCACACCTGGCCCTCGGGCTGGCAGTACCTACCCGAGTCGATGGTGGGAGGGGTCAGCAGTGACATCGATGCAGCCGTCGCCGCGTGGCGCTTCTTTCAGAGCACGCTCTAGCGAGCCCGAAGACGGTGCTAGACTGCGCCGATGGCAGACGCGCGGCTCGGCGACCGCACCTTGTTTCCAAACCTCGGCGCTACGGCGTACCTCGCCCATGCGGCCATTTCACCGCTCTCGGCACCGGTCTGCTCCCGGATCTCCGAAGTGCTGACGGACTACTCGTCCGGAGGGATGGCGGGCTTCGTTCGCTGGGCTCCTCGCATGAAGCAGGTGCGCGAGGCGATGGCCGGTTTGATCTCCGCGGAGCCCGACGAGGTCGCGTTCGTCGCCAACACCACACAGGGCGTGATCGACGTCGCATTCGGGGTCCCATGGAGCGAGGGAGACCGGATCGTCGTTTTCGACGGGGAGTTTCCTGCGAACGTGACTCCCTGGCAGCGCGCGGCCGACACCTTCGGGCTCGAGTTGGTCTGGGCGTCGCTCGAACCGTTCCATCGCTCGGTCGAGGAGGGAATTGCTGAGCTCGATCGCGCGCTCGCCACGGGGGCTCGGATCGTCGCCGTCAGTGCGGTTCAATACAAGACCGGGCTCCGGATGCCGCTTGCCGAGATCGCTGCGCTTGCGCATGAACGTGGCGCTGAGGTCTTCGTCGATGCGATTCAGGCGCTCGGTGCGACTTCGGTCGATGTGTCCGTTGGCATCGACTACCTGAGCGCGGGCAGTCACAAGCATCTCATGGGTCCTGAGGGGGCGGGCTTCCTCTACGTCGCGAAGCGCTGCGCGAACGCTCTCGAACCGCGTCTCGCCGGTTGGCTTGGGCACGAGAACCCCGTCGCCTTCCTAGTCGGCGACGAACCGCGTCTTCGCTACGACAACCCGCTCAAGTCGGGGGCACAAGCCTTTGAAACCGGCACGAGCAACGTCATCGGCTTTGCCGCGTTGGGTGTTTCGCTCGGGCTCATCCAGCAGCTTGGCGTCCCGGCAGTGCACTCACACGTCCAGGGGTATCTCGATACGCTCGAGCAAGGCCTTCTCGCGCGCGGCTTCGAGAGCTGGCGGGGGTCTGCCACCGCGCTCAGGTCGACCTTGCTTGGAGTCCGTGTGCCTGCGGACGTTCGGCTCAGCGAGTTGGCGCTCGCACTGCGCAATCGCGGAGTGGTCTGCAATACGCCGGATGGCATGATGCGCTTCGCGCCACACTGGCCGAATTCGCAGGACGAGGTGCCGGCCGTCCTGGACGCTGTCGACGAGGCGCTGGCCGAGCTTCGCGCTTGAGCCTAGGCTCGCCGCATGACGACGGTGCCGAGCGATCGGAGCTTCTGGATCTTCAACGCCGCGATATCGACGGCCGCGGTCTTGTTTCTCGGCTGGCTACTCCTCGTGCGCGAGGGCGGTGGCGTGAGCGCCCAGCTGAGCTTCATGCCAGCGGTGAACGCCGGGCTCAACGCGACTGCCGCTACCCTCTTGGTGCTCGGCCTCCTTGCCATTCGAAGCGGACGGCGAGATGTGCACAAGCGTCTAATGGTGTCCGCGTTCGCTGCGTCGGCGGTGTTCCTCGTCGGCTACGTGATCTACCACTACGCGCATGGCGACACGTCCTATCAGGGGGAGGGCGCGCTCCGGATCGTCTACTTCGGGATCCTGATCTCTCACGTGCTCCTGTCGATCGTGATGCTCCCGATGATCCTCGGCACCTTCTACCTCGCCTCCAAGGAGCGCTTCGCCAGCCACAAGAGACTGGCTCGCTGGACCCTCCCGATCTGGCTCTACGTCTCGATCACCGGTGTCCTGATCTACTTCATGCTCCGCTAGGGGACAGGTACCCCCTCTCCAAGCCCTTCAATTCCAACGGTTTGCAGACCGAACTGCGTATTTTATCCTTCGCAGCGAAGGAGGCGCTTCAATGGGCATCATCTCATGGGTCGTGTTTGGTTTGGTTGCTGGCATCTTCGCGAAGTTCCTCATGCCTGGCGACGACCCCGGTGGCTTCGTCAAGACCACCGGTCTCGGCATCGTCGGAGCGCTCGTGGGGGGCTTCATCGGTACCCGCATCGGGTTCGGGGATGTGAGCGGCTTCAATCTTCGAAGCTTTGCGATCGCGATTGCGGGCTCGCTCCTCGTTCTCTGGGGCTACCGGAAGATCAAGAGCTCCTAGCTCCGTACTGCTCTCAGGCGACGGACCGCCAAGACTCCCTCGGCGATCATCCACAAGAGGAGCACGAGCAGAAGCGAAGCGAGCGCTGTGAGCGGGGCGTTCCCCTCGGCGAGAAACTGCTGGAGCTTCGTGATCAACGCCAACGCAGCCACGGGCATCACCAGGAGCATGGGAATCACAAGTGGCCAGACGGGTCGCTTCCGAGCGAAGAAGTAAAGCGCCAGCGTCATCAGCGTGAGCGCAGCGAGCAGCTGGTTGCTCGCGCCGAAGATCGGCCAAAGAACCCAGCCGACTGCCTTCGCCTGCCCGGTCGCCGGGTCCGGCGTTTCGGCGAGCGCCAAGTACATCGCTGGGACCACCGCCACGAGGGTCGCGATGTATGGGTTCGTCAGAGGCTTGATGCGGAGCGCAGTGCCCAGCTCGGCCAGGATGAATCGCTGAATGCGCGTCGCCGTGTCGAGCGAGGTCGCCGCAAAGGCGATGACCAACACCGCCATCAGCGTGCGCGCTAGCTCGGACGACAGCCCGACAGCCTCGAGAAACGCCCCGCCGCCGAGGACGAAGGCAGCCGCTTTGTTGCCTCCGGCGTGCGCCCAGGAGTCGTAGTACACGGCCCAGCTCAGGTCGTCCACAGCGCCCTGCGTGGGAAGGGCGCAGGCGCCGACCAAGCCGATCCCCGCTACCGCGGCGAGCGTCGATGCTAAGGCCAAGGAGCCCTCGCCGAGCATTCCGCCGTAGCCGATCATCCGAGAATCGCTGAGTTTGTCGATCTGTTTCGAAGTGGTGCCCGAGGACACGAGCCCATGGAAACCGCTGATCGCACCGCAGGCGATCGTGACGAAGAGGATGGGAAAGATCGATGGAGCGCCGGCCTCGGGGCTCCGGTAGACCGGTGCATCAAACTCGGGGTGGGCGATCAGGACGCCGAGGAACAGCAAACCCAGCCCCACGAAGAGTTGGTGGCTGTTGATGTAGTCGCGCGGCTGGAGAAGCAGCCACACGGGAAGCAGGCTAGCGATCGCCGAGTAGACCAGAAGGAAGAAGATCCACCCCGTCGTGACCCGGTGCTTGTCGGCCCCCATGGCGACGAAGTCGACCGGAATCTCCGTCCCCACCCAGACGAAGAAATAGAGCACTGCGAGTGCGATGACTGAAGGAACCAGGATCTTCACGCGCCGCTTGTAAACCAACCAGCCGATGATCACGGCGACGATGATCTGCACGTTGATCGGAATGACGCTGGTGGGCTGACTCACGAAGAGCCCGGCGATCGCCATGGCGAAGACCGCCAAAACCAACCAAATCAAGACGAGCACGAAACACATGAACAGGATGCGTGCCCGCTTGCTCACCGTCTTTGCGGTGATGTCTGCGATCGAGTGACCCTTCTCACGGACGCTGGCTACGAGGGCGCCGAAATCGTGCGCCGCCCCCATGAAGATCGTTCCGAACACCACCCAGGCGAGCGCTGGACCCCAGCCCCAATAGGCGGCGACGCAGGGTCCGATGATTGGAGCCGCCCCCGCGATCGACGTGAAATGATGTCCGAAGAGGACGGCTCGCTGCGTGGGAACGAAATCGACGCCGTCTTCGAGCTCGTGCGCCGGTGTGACGATGGGTTCGCGATCCTCATAGACCCGCTCGCCGAGAAAGCGCGCATAGAACCGGTACGCAAGGACGAACGCGCCGAGAACGAGTGCTGCCGCCAGTGCCGCCATTTGCGCGTTCGTCGGCTTTTTTCGCGATTTGGTCAAGCACAAATCCCGCTTTCCTTTGAGGCGAAAAACGCTAAGGTCCCGCCATGAGTGGGACCTTTCGACCCCATGGCTTGTGGACTGCGCTGGTCACGCCGTTTTCGTCGGATCTCCAGGTCGATCACGACGGCTTCCGAAGGCTGATCGAGTTTCAAGTCGAAGAGGGCGTCGACGGTGTCTTGCCTTGCGGCACGACCGGCGAATCGCCGACCCTTTCATGGCGTGAGCACGATGCCGTCGTCGATGCGGCGGTGCGCGCAGTGGAGAACCGCGTTGCCGTATTGGCCGGCACGGGCAGCAACAACACGCAGGAAGCGATTCGCGCCACGAAGCAGGCCAAAGAGTCTGGCGCGACCGCAGCGCTTCTCGTCGACTGTTATTACAACGGCCCCTCGAGTCTCGAGCTTCGAACCGAGTACTACGAACGCATTCTCGATGAGGTCGCGGACATTCCGGTGGTCCCCTACGTGATCCCCGGGCGAAGCGGATGTGCGTTGTCCGCTGCCGACCTCGCAGTGCTCCATTTGAACGACCCGAAGCGCGTACCTGCCGTGAAGCAAGCCACGGGCGATCTCGAGCGAATGCGCCTCGATCGCAAACTTGCCGGGTCTGCGCTCAGCATTCTCTCGGGCGACGACGAGCTCACCCTGACGATGATGCGGGACGAAGGAATTCGTGCCTGCGGAGTCATCAGCGTGCTGTCGAACCTCGTGCCCGGAGCCATCGGCGGCATGATTCGGGCGCAAGCGGCCGATGACGGGGATGAGACCGATCGGCTCGCCTCGGCGCTCTCGCCGATTCTCCAGCTCGTCACGTGTACGGTGACGGCGATGCGAACTCTCCCCAACGGCCAAAGTGTCGAGGTCACCGACAAGTTCCGCAACCCGGTTCCAGTCAAGACCATGATGGCGGGTCTCGGCATGCTTTCGTCCGCCAAGCGTGCGCCGCTCGGACGTATGAGCTCGACGGCCGTCGCTCAGTGTCGGGAAGCGCTCCGGGAAGTCCACAAAGCAGACCCGGGAATCCACGGGCCCCTAGAAGAGGCATTCGACATCCGGATCGACCAACGCCTCGGCGACGACGGGGTATGGTCGGCGCTCGCTCGTTGAGGGGACGATGTACCGGGCGCTGATTCGTCCGCTCCTGTATCTGCTGCCCGCGGAAACTGCGCACCATTTCGCGTTCGCCTGTCTTCGCTGGTTCGCTGCCATTCCGGGTGCGAAGGCGTTGCTTCGTGCGCTGTTCCACCGGAGCGACCCATCGCTCCGGGTCCGTGCGCTCGGCCTCGATTTCCCGAACCCGATCGGTCTTGCCGCCGGTTTCGACAAGGACGCCATCGGCTACGAGGCGCTCGGAGCCGTTGGCTTCGGCTTCGTCGAAGTGGGAACGCTCACCGGCGAGGCCCAGCCCGGCAATCCCGCTCCGCGGCTCTTTCGCCTGCCCGACGACCGTGCGCTGATCAACCGCATGGGGTTCAACAATCGCGGGTCCGAGGACGCGATCGATCGGTTGCGTCGTCCACACCGGACAATCGTTGGGGTCAACATCGGCAAGACGAAGCGGGTTCCCGAGGAAGAGGCGGTCTCGGACTACGTCGCCAGCGCGAGCCGGGTAGGGCCCTACGCGGACTACGTGGCCGTCAACGTCAGCTCTCCGAATACTCCAGGGCTTCGCGACCTCCAGGCCACCGAAAAGCTCCGACCGCTTCTCAGTGCAGTTCGTGAAGTACTTAATGAAGTCTCCCTCGAGCGGCGGGTCCCTTTGCTCGTGAAGATCGCCCCGGACCTGGTCGATCAAGACGTCGACGCGGTAGCCGACATGGCGCTCGAGCTAGGACTCGATGGGATCATCGCCACCAACACGACGATTCGAAGAGACGGCCTGCGGAGTCCGGTCGCCGAGGTAGAGGCCTGCGGCGCCGGCGGCCTGAGCGGCCCCCCGCTCCACGACCGCTCGCTCGAAGTGCTTCGGCGGCTCAAAGCGCGCGTTGGGGATCGGCTCACCTTGATCTCCGTCGGAGGGATCGAAAACCCCGACCAGGCTCGCGAGCGGATGCAGGCCGGGGCGGACCTCATCCAGGTTTATACCGCCTTCATCTACGAGGGACCGTTCCTACCGAAGCGGCTCGCCGAGGGGACCGCTCGCGGCTAACTGCAGGTCCGTCAGGTGCGGGCGTCGACCACGGCGGCGGCGATGGAGTCGGACCAGACGTTGACCATGGTTCGGCACATGTCGAGGATTCGGTCGACTGCGAGGATCAGTGCGACTGCGCTGGTCGGCAGGCCTACGGCATTGAGGACGACGACCATCATCACCATTCCCGCGTGCGGGATACCCGCAGCCCCAATGCTTGCGAGCAGGGCGGTGAGAGCGACCACGGCCTGTTGAGCCAAACTCAGATC
Source organism: uncultured Myxococcales bacterium (assembly GCA_965365555.1). GTDB lineage: Bacteria > Myxococcota_A > Polyangia > Polyangiales > Houyiibacteriaceae > SG8-38. Next base: position 16,736 of record CBDUCC010000024.1, read on the forward strand.
GAGACCGTACACCTGGGCGATGAAGAGGACGGCGACCGCTTCGTAGAGGGCGGTGCCATCCATGTTGATCGTCGCACCTAGAGGCAGAACGAACGAGGTGACCTGCGGCTTCACGCCCGCGTCCTCTGCGTTTTGCATCGTGAGGGGAAGGGTGCCGTTGCTCGAGGCCGTGCTGAACGCCGTCACCAGTGCAGTCGTCATGCTGCGCATGTACGCAATCGGAGAACGGCCGCCGGCGACGCGCAGGATGAGCGGAAGTGTCACGGTGGCATGGATCAACAACGCGATGAAGACGGCCAGGACGTACCAGCCCAAAACCTGGAACGCTGCGGGACCCTTGCCCGCGGCCGCATACAGCGTGAACCCGAAGACGCCGATCGGAGCAAACCTAACCACGAACAGGGTCATCTCCATCATCACGTCGAACAGCCCGGAGAAGAAGCGGCGCAGGACACTTGCGTCGGCGGAGTCCTTCTGATGCTCGGCGATACCGATGAAAACGCCTATGAGCAGGGAGAAGAAGATCACGGGGAGCATGTCGCCGTTGCTGGCTGCTGCGAGTGGGTTCTTCGGAATCAATCCCTCGAGTTGCTGCCAGAGCACCGCCCCCAGGCCCCCGGGCGCCTGAGTGACCAGACCCTCCACGGCACCCTCTTCGAGCATCGACAGCTCGGCACCCTTGCCGGGTTCAATCAGGTTCACGACCAAGACGCCGGTCAAGATCGCGAGGAAGCTCGTCGTCAGGTAGAAGGTGACCGCCCGGCCGCCGATGGAGCCGAGTGTCCTCAGGTCGCCCATTCCCGTGATCCCGGTGATGAGCGAGGAGACGATCAGCGGCACGACCAGCATCTGAAGGAGACGCAGGAAGAGGTCGCCCATCGCCTTGCCGACCTGAGCGACATTGCTGACGATGCCCGGGTCGACCATGCCTTCGACGCCGGCCAAGTTGAGTCCGAGTCCGAGCGCGGCGCCCAGACCCATCGCAATGAGAATCCAATGATGGAGTTGCAGTCGCTTCACGGGCGCGCATTATGCGGACGCCCCCCTTCGATGTAAAACCAA
>CBDUCC010000025.1:0-17601 GCA_965365555.1 uncultured Myxococcales bacterium
ACGAATCTCGATACCGCTCATGACGCTCTCTCCGTGATTCGATCGCAGGATCGCCATCGAAGCACGCAGCCTAGGACCGCCACATTTCCCCCACATGGACCCCGCGTTTCCGTCCTGTGAGATCGGACCGAGTTTGGGGGTTGAACGAGCCAAGCCGACGCCCGGAGCTAGCCGAGATCCCCCATGGTTTCGCTCAGTACCGTCGCGAATGGCCTCGGTCGGCCCGAAACCCTCGCTCGAGAGACCCGCCGCTCATGCGCGGGGTCGAAGTTGCGCCATTCTCCGAAAGACTGCCACGATCGTGGCTACCCATGAGCGTTCGCACGGCGGCAGCACTGTTCCTACTCCTCGCGCAAGTGATGATGATCGTCTTCGCGCGGTTCCACCCCATGCGGTACTACTGCTGGGCACCTTACGACTCCCAAAACGAGTACGAGATCCAAACGGAGCTCGATGGGCGATCGCTTTCAAGAGACGAGCTCGAGGAGCGGTACCGACTCGCACCGACCGCGGTGAACCCCCGCGCGATCTCCCAAGTCACCGATGTCGTCTCCTACGTAGAGCGCGTCTACCATCCGGATGAACGCGCTCGCGTAATCATCACCTACCGGACCAACGGCGGCCCCGAGCAAGTATGGACCTGGCCGCAAAGCTGAGGCGCTTCGCCGACTCCTCGTGGAATCCACTCCGGGTCACGGACACGGCGCTTCCGCCGCAGCTCCTGCTGATGGCAAAACTGGTCGTCGTAGGGCTCGTCTTGCGCAACTACCACCTGGGTTTTCCCGATGTCTTTGCTCCGTTCTTCGAGTGGATGGAGGTTTTTCCCGCGCCCTGGTACCGACGAGCTTTCAAGGTCGCGTTCCTCGTCTGCGGCACCGCACTTCTCTTCAACCGGACGGTCCGCATCAACTGCCTGATTCTAGGAAGCCTATTCCTTCTCGGCACGCTCTCTTCGAAGGTCTACTACCGAAATGCCAAAGTCTTCGTGGGGCTGCTTCTGTTCCTCACCGGTCTCCAAGAGCGAGGCAAGCCCCCGTGGATGATCTGGTGGCAGCTCGCCATCATGTATTTCGGCGCGGGGCTGAACAAAATCCTGGAAGCCGACTGGCGAACTGGCCAGTACTTCGACTATTTCCTCACCGAGATCTATCACTCGCAGGCTTACGCAGTGATCCGAGACTTGCTACCGGGGCACTGGGTCGCGCGGTTGATGTGCTGGTCGATCATCGCGCTCGAGCTCGGAGCAGGAGTGATGTTCACGATCCGTCGTCTCCAGCCCGCAGCAGTTTGGTTGGCGGCCTGCGTGCACGTCGGTGCCGCGCTCCTGGTCGCTGGGGACTACGGAATCTACGTCGCTGCCGTTCTGGCTTCGTACATGAGCCTCCTTCCATGGCCGGAGCGACTGACTGCCACGGTCGACATGGAATCTCCCTGGCGCGTCGCGAAACGGTTCTTCGGCGTTCTCGATCAGGACCGGATCATTGGTTGGAAGGAGCACAGCCAGGGCGCGGCCAGCCTAGTACTGAGCACGGGCGAGCGTCGTTGGACCGATTGGAAGGCGCTCGGATGGCTGATCATGTGGACGCCGACCCTCTACTTCGCGACGATGATCCTGATGACTGCTTTCTCGGGTGACGCGAGAGTTTGGGTGGTGCGTAGCTCGGCCAGCGTCGGCGCCGTCATCCTGGCCTGGACACTGCTGACATGGATCATCGGCCGAGCGCCCGGCCGATCCCGTCATTCTCTTCCGGAAGCTCCGCGGTGATGCCAGTGTCCTCGGACCGAGACCGACTGCTGATTCTCTCTTCGATCCCGGTCTTCACCGAGGGGCTGGTCTGGGCGGCTGGACTGTCCAACCGGTCTTGCTGGATGATGAGCGACGAGGCGCCACGTCCGAGTTGGGATCGCTTGCCGCATGTTCTCGGAGTCCAAGAGATGTCGAGGCACGAGCTCGAGGCGGTGGATGAGTCACTGATCGAATCGATCATCGGCGCCTGCAGGGCGCGAGAGATCGGAATCGTCCTTGCGGCGGACACCCGGAGCAATCGGTTGCTTCATCGGCTGGTGGGTCGCCTACCTCCCACGGTCGAATGCTTCCCCATGTGCAGCAGCGAGCTGTTCGAGCGCCTGTACGACAAGGGAACCTTCTCCAAGCTGCTCGTAGACCTCGAAATCCCAAGCCCGAAGACGGCGGTCGTATCGAGTGAGACCGAGGCTCGGGAGCTCGATCTGCGCCCTCCGTACATCATCAAGCCCAGCCAGGGCGAATCCGGCGACGGCATCATCGAATTAGCGAGTCGGCAAGAGCTCCGCGCGGATGTTGCGCGGCGAGCTAGCACCGGTGACGTACCGCTCGTCGTCCAAGAGATGATTCCGGGCGAAGACATCGACCTTAGCGTTCTCGCCGACCGCGGACGCTGCATCGCATGGACGATTCAGCAACGCGAAGAGGGCGGCCGTATGCGTTTCCTCCGCAATGACCAAGTGCTAGCCCTCGGGAAACGCCTCGTCGAAGGCACCAGCTACCATGGTGTCGCGCACTTCGACATGCGCATCGACCACCGGAACGGCGAGATCCTGTTCATCGAGGCGAACCCCCGGTTCTGGGGAACCCTGAGCTACTCGGTATGGAGCGGGGTGAACTTCCTCGACCTCGGAATACGGATGATGCGTGGCGAAGACTTGACCTCGGTGTTTCGCGAGGTGGAGTGCTCTTGCCCGTACCTCGGTGTGACGAGGGGCTCAATCGTGCGCGACCTGTTAGGCGGCAGGCCCGTTCCGCGGGGTCTCAGCGATGCACAGAAGCGAGCCTGGCGGTTTCACCATCGCCGCGGGTCGGGTGCATCAAGAGCATCCGCGCTAGCTTGGATCGCGCGAGTGAAACGACTGCATCGAAGGTAGCCTAAGGGCTAGGCTCGACCAGCCGTCGGACTATGGCTGCTCCAGTAGTGACTCCGAGGACGATCCCAGCCGCGACGATCGCCCCCAGGAGCCACAAGAGCCCGGGGTTGGCGTCGCCAGCGATTCGGAAACTCGCCACGACGACGGTTCCCATCGCGGCCGTACTCAACCCCCAGCCGATTGTGCTTGCTGCCACCCACGACCCAGCCGTACGAATCTGCGATCGCAAGACGCGCCACTGCAACAGGCCAGCGATCGCTCCGCCGCAGGCAGTGACCAGAGTCCACCCCAGGACGGCAGCAGGACTCACAAGATCCTCGAGATCCTCGGAGTAGCCCAAGATCAAGACGGCAAGGCCATAGCCCGCACCCCCGGCGATACCCGGGCCGGCAGCGCTTGCCGCTACCCATGCACCCGATTGGGAGATGCGTCTCCGAAGTACTCGCCATTGCATCACGCCGACGGCCAACCCAACGAAGCCCCCGAAGATAGAATACGCAAGGACGCTTTGGAGTGGGCCGGTTCCCAAGAGGGGCTCGGAGGAGCTGGCCACGTTCAAGCCCACTACGAAGCCCACAACCCAGCCGATGGTGGTTCCTCCCACCCAGCGCCGCCAGAACCGCCGGTCAGAATCGCTGTGCACGGCCTGTCCATAGCCGACCGAGTTCATCGAGCCAACCACGGGCCCGCTTCGTGCAGCGTTTCTGATGCGCGGAGCGACAGACTCCGACGCTCTATCTGCCCGATGCTCGCCACCGTCGTGACCGGCATGCCTGTCTGTCGGCTCCGCGGCGAACGCGATTGGTTACGAGCGGAACCAGCCCATGAACGGGTACACTCCCGATCGTGGGTGATTCTCGCCGTCATCGAGGGCCGCATCCGCTCGACGAAGAGCTGTTCTGCGCTGAGGCCACGCCGCGTTTGAAGCAGGCCGTGGCCGATCTCAGCTGGCTTCGAACCCGCGGCTATGCGGAACGCTCAGCGACGAAGCTCGTGGGCGACCGTTATCAGCTGCGACAGCGGCAGCGTATTGCGGTCGGGCGCTGCGCGTGCGCCGACGCTGCGAGAACCTCTCGTGAGGCCAGACGTGTCGGAGAGTCCTCAGTCGCGGGCGGCCACCTAGTCATCGACGGCCTCAACGGGATCACGACGATCGAGGTGGCCTTGGCGGGCGGCGTGCTGATCATCGGGCGCGACGGATGCTTGCGGGACATGGCGAGCTTTCACGGAAGCTATCGGTTGGTCGACGAGACCGAACGAGCGGTCGAGATCGTCGTCGGGCTCATCCACTCGATGCGGCCGGCGGCGGCGACGATCTACATCGATCAGCCCGTCTCGAACTCAGGACGTCTGGCGGAGGTGATCCGACGGACGGCGTCTGTCACGGCCTCGAACATCACTGCGCTGACCGCCCAGGACGTCGACGGAATCCTGATGAGATCCGAGTCGATCGTTGCCACCGCAGATAGCGCGATCGTCGATCGCTGCGGAAGCTGGATCAGCCTGGCGCGAATTGCCGTCGAGCGACACGAGGAGGAGCTCCCGCCACTGTGGCTGCTCGACCTGTCGTGAGCTGAAGTTCGGGTACTGGGTATCATCGCTTCCGTGGGTCGGTCGCCTCCCTCGAAGTGACCTTCGGGTTCCGCGTCAAGACCGATGGCGTCGTCTCGTCCGACGTTCACGGCGGCCGCATCGTTTGCGCGGATTGATCGACGAATCGCTTGCCGGACTCGTGGCTACCTGTCATGCCATAGTCTTCGGAATCTAGGAGAGGCCAGCAGGCATTGTCGGACAATCTTAAGGGCATTTTCGCTGATTACGACCGCGGACCGTTCTTCTGCGAGATGTTCGGAAGCGATGCCAAGCCGGCCGGCCACACGGCAACCATCCGCGAACGGATGCGAAAGATGAAGATCCCTGGGCTTCGTCGGCGCGCCGCCTCGAGCGATCGCGAGCTCTACAACCTGGGCATCACCTTCACGGTGTACTCGGAGCGCGATGCGATCGACCGAGTCCTTCCGTTCGACGTGATTCCTCGCGTCCTCTCGCCCGACGATTGGCAGCACATCGAGCGCGGCTGCATCCAGCGGGTCGCGGCGCTCAACCGGCTCCTGCACGACCTCTACCACGACCAGCACATTCTGAACGACGGCGTCCTGCCACCAGAGCTCGTGCTGAAGAACACGAACTACCGACCGGAAATGCAAGGCATCGATCTTCCGCACGACACGTATGTCAGCATTTGTGGCATCGATCTCGTGCGTGACGGGCAGGGAGTCTTTCGTGTCCTCGAAGACAACGCACGCACTCCATCGGGGGTGTCCTACGTGGTCGAGAACCGGCACCTCATGATGCGGGCCTTTCCTGACCTCACCAACATGGTCGGCCTTCGACAGGTTTCCAACTATGGAATGAAGCTCCAGGCGGCTCTTTCCGAACTCGCACCTGCTGAAGCCGAGAACCCGAACGTCGTTCTGATGTCGCCGGGCGTGTTCAATTCCGCGTACTTCGAGCACGTGTTTCTCGCGAGAGAGATGGGCGTGCCGCTCGTCGAGGGCCGCGATCTGGTCGTCGAAGACGATCGCGTTTTCATGAAGACCACCGGCGGGTTCCGCCCGGTCGATGTCATCTACCGCCGGGTTGACGATGCGTTCCTCGACCCAGAACAGTTCAATCCAGACAGCCTGCTCGGCGTACCAGGGCTCTTTCGAGCGTACCGTGCTGGCAACGTTTCGCTCGCCAACGCAATCGGAACGGGCGTCGCGGACGACAAGGCGGTCTATGCCTACATGCCTCGCATCGTGCGCTACTACCTCGACGAGGAACCCATTCTTCAGAACGTCGATACCTACCTTTGCCGCGAGCCCGACGGTCTCGCGTACACGCTCGAACACATGCACGAGCTCGTCGTAAAGCCGGTAGGCGAGTCGGGTGGGTACGGTGTCGTCGTCGGCCCGAAGTCGACCCGGCAACAGCTCGAGGAATGCCGCGCGCAGGTCGAGGAGAATCCGGCCAACTACATCAGTCAGCCGATGATCGATTTGTCGGTTTGTCCGACCTTGGTCGACGGCGGCATCGAGCCGCGACACGTCGACCTTCGTCCCTACATCGTCACGGGCAAAGAAAGCTGGGTCTTGCCGGGCGGCCTTACACGCGTGGCGCTTCGCAAAGGCTCTCTCGTCGTCAACTCGTCGCAGGGCGGCGGAACGAAGGATACGTGGGTCCTTGAGTAGTCTGCTATCGAGATTTGCTGAAAACAGCTACTGGATGGCCCGCTACATGGAGCGGGCCGAGAACCTGGCTCGCATTCTCGAGGTGAACGAAACCTTCGCCCGCGACGCCCGAGGCGCGAACGACTGGCTACCGATCCTGAGGCTGCACCGGGACGAAGAGCTGTTTTTCGAACGCTATAAGAAGGCGACCTCGGAAGACGTCGTGCGCTTCTACATCCTCGACCCGGAGAACTCGAACTCCATCCGCTCCTCCGTAGCGGCGGCGCGTGAGAACGCTCGGAGCATTCGCCATCTGATCAGTCTCGAGACCTGGGCGCAACTCAACGTCTTCTACAACTGGGTCGCGTCGATGACCCCCCGAAGCCTTCGCCTTTCGGAGCTGTCGCGAATCTGCGGCCGCATCAAGGAGGGGGTGCAGCTTCACTCGGGCATCGTCACCGGCACCCTCTACCGAGATCAGGTGTGGTCGTTCTACCGCTTGGGCGTGTTCACCGAGCTTGCAGACCAAATCACTCGCCTCGTCGACATCAAGTACCACGCTCTTCTTCCTTCCTGGAAGGACGTCGGCTCACCGGTCGACATTGCGCAGTGGAATGCGCTGCTTCGCTCGGCCTCCGCCTACCACGGCTACCGACGCGTCTATCCTTCCACGATGACGCCGACGACCGTTGCCGGCTTCATCCTCCTGAGCCCGCGTTTTCCCCGCTCGCTGACTCACTGCGTGAGCAACATGGAAAGTACCCTCGACGGTCTTCTCGACAACGAAGACCTTCGAGACATCGTCTTTCCACGGGACACCATCGAACGGCTCAAGAGCCTGACTTCAGGCAACGCCGACGATGTAGTCGTCTCGGGCCTCCACGAGTACCTCGACGAGATTCAGGTCGCCCTTCTCGACTTCGCGACCCAAGTCTCCGACACCTTCTTCTGAAGCGTCAGTGCCGCGGATCCCACGGAGCGGAGAGCCAGCCACCGAAGAAACCCGGCCTTTCTCAAGCTCGCCGCAGACTTTATCGGAGCCGAGAGATGTGATCATGAGCCGCGCGGACTGGGCGCGGAAACGCTCGCACACACGCCCACCGAGCTCGTGTAGACTTCCTCCATGCGCTCAGAAGCCTATTGCCGCCGTCTTTTCACCATAGGTGCCTTTTGGAACTGGGCCATTGCAGCTCTCCTCCTCGGCCTCGCCGCGTTCAGCCTCGAGGGCCTCGCCTTGTTCGTGAACGACATCCCCGAGAGCTTTCTCTGGTTCCACCTGTTCTTCGGCCTCGTCGCCGTCTTCGGCGTCGGCTACTACTGGATCGCCCAGGCCCCACACCGCAACCGTGACATCATCAAGATGGGCGTCCTCGCTAAGTCCCTCGTCGTCGCCCTCGTCATCCCCGCCTGGTACGCGGGCCAAGTCACGGCCCTCGGCGCGTCCGCGGCCACCGTCGACTTCATCTTCACCATTCTCTTCGTCGACGTACTGGTCCAGAACCCGATGGGCTGACAGAGCGTCCGCCGTACGTTCGTTCCACCGGAGCTCTGGCCCGACCAGGCTCTCCACTATCGAGCAGCCAAGCCGTCGAGGCTCAAGATGGCATCCGCCCGTGACACCTGAATCTGAACGCGTCGTGATTGGGCTTCTCGGAGGGCGGCCCTGGCATCCGCAACGGCTTCGAGATCGCTCGCGCCGAGATCGTAACTCGTCTGAGCCTGGTCGACACGCTTCTCGGAGATCGCGACGAGTCTCTCGACCAGCGTGAGCTGCTGTTCCGCAGTCTCGTGCTCGAACAGAGCGCGCTCCCGCTCGTCGCGACCTTCTTGACGCGCGTCCCGGGCGCGGACGTCGAGCTCGAAGGCACGGGCGTCGGCAGCGTGGGCGAGCGAGATCGCGCGACCGCCGTCCCAAAGCGGAACCTCGAGACTGATGCCGAGCTGATACATCGGAAACACGTTCTCATTGACACCGGCTAAGCCGGTCCGGCCAACCACCGCGAGCACTGGGACGCGACCTTTTCGGTGCACGTTTGCCTCTTCTCTCGCCGCGTCGCGTTCGAGCTCGATGGCTTCGACCTCAGAGCTCTCCTTCGCCCCGAGCTCGTCGATCGTCATCGAGAGGAGCTGCCGGTCAGGCTCCGCATCCGGGGGGAGCCGGACGCCAACCGCAGACTCGAGCAGATTGCGCGCGGACTGTAGGCGAGCGGCCGCATCCGAGGCGGAGAGCTCGGCCTGAAGCTCCTGATAGTGCGCGGTGTCGAGCTCGGATGGCGGCCGCTCGCCGTCCTCGACGCGCGCTGCGGTGTGTTCACGTTGCACAGAGGCTTCGTGGGCGGAAGTCCTCGCAAACTCCAGATCCAGGTGGCTCGCCAGCCAATCGAGATAAGCGGCCCGAACCATGGCGAGTACGGTTTCCCGCGACGCATCCGAGCTGGCACGCGCCGCAGCGTAGTAGGCCTCCGCGGCCCTCAACGACGCTCGTGTTTGGCCATCGTAGAGCGGCGCTCGCATGTCGATCGTTCCCTCGTAGCGAACGTTTGGGCGAAAAGCGCTACGTTCGCTCACAGTCGGCGAGGCACGAACGTTGACCACGCGATCATCGACCGTGGAGACTTTTTCGATGTTGGATCCCGGCGCAACGACGCTCGTCACGTTCATCCAGAACGTGGGTTTCTTGAGCGCTCTGGCAGCATCGACCTCGGCGCCGCTCCGATTCATCATGGCTTCGGAGGCCTCGAATCGTGCTTTGTTGTCCAGTGCAAGCTTCTCGAGCTCGGTCAGGGTGACCACTTCGGCAGCGGCTGATCCGGGATCAAGGACCGCCGCCAGCAAGGTCACCACGGCCGCGAGCCGCCCTCTTCCTTTCCAGACCACGTTCATGTTCCACCTCATTCATGGCGAAGCGCGTCGATGGGCTCGAGCTGCGCCGCGCGCTTCGCCGGCAGGTACCCGAAAGCGACCCCGACGCTCGTTCCAAAGGCCGCCGCGCCGGCCATCGTCACAATCGACAGGTTGCCCGACCAAGCCATCGCTTGGGCGACCAAACTGGACGCAATCCATCCAAGCGCAACGCCAAAAAGCGAGCCCGTGAACGAGAGCACCACGGCCTCGGCCAAGAACTGAACGAGGATCTGACGAGGCGACGCTCCGATAGCGGATCGAATTCCAATCTCCTGAGTGCGCTCGGCGACCGAGACCAGCTGGATGTTCATCACCCCGATGCCACCCACCAACAGGGAGACGGCCGCGATACCTACGAGCAGGCCGGTGAGAATATTCGACACGAAACGCGCCAGGTCGGCCGCCTGGGCAGGACTGGCCATTCGGAAGTCGTCTTCCTCGATGTCGGCGAGGCGGTGGGAGCGACGCATGATCGGAACAGCCTCGACCATCGCCGTCTCGAGCAGCCCGAGGTCACGAACCTGCACCATGAGCTCGTGATAGCCGGTGGGCATGCCAAGAAAGGCTTCATACGTGGTTGCAGGAATGAGAATGATCTCATCCATGTCTTCACCTGTCGTCTGCTCACCCTTGGATGTCAGAACGCCGATGATGCGAAGCGGCAGATTCGACCCAATGGTGATCGTTTCGCCGACCGGATCGCGTGCGCCGAAGAGATAGCGGGCGACCGTCGTACCGATGACAGCGACTTTGGCACGCTGCTGCACATCGGTCTCGTCGAACATCCCGCCGATGAGCATTGGCCATTCGCGAATGTGCACGAAGCCCGGCATCGTACCGGTGATCTTCGTCGGGTAGCGGCCGTACGTAGATCGCACGTTCTGGACTTCGGTGATTCGCGGCACGACGCGCTCGATCGTCATCGAATCGCGCAGCAGCGCCGTGACATCGGCATCGCTCAGAGGACGTGCGCTGCCGCCGAAATCGCGACGGCCCATGTTGCCCCAGATGTAGACGACGCGCGTACCCAGGATCTCGAACTGCTCCATGACCGAGCTGCGCGCGCCGGTGCCGAAGCTGACCATTGCCAAGAACGCCCCGACGCCGATCGCCAAGCCAAGCATGGTGAGGAGGGTTCGGCCGGGATTGCGGACGGCGGTTCGCACGGCACGCCCGACGACTTCACTACGCGTGTGACGCACGGGATCTCCCATCGCTCACGATCTTTCCGTCGCGCAGATAGATCCGCCGGTGACAGAACTCCGCCACCTCGGGATCGTGGGTGACGATGATCAAGGTGAGCGCCCGCACATCGTGCAGTTCGAGCAAGAGCTCCATGACCTCGTTGCCGGTCTTGGTATCGAGTGCGCCCGTCGGTTCGTCGGCGAGAAGCAGCCGGGGCTCACCAGAGACCGCACGCGCGATCGCAACGCGCTGCTTCTCACCGCCCGAAAGCTGAGAGGGCCTGTGACTCAGACGGTGGCCTAGGCCGACGCGCTCGATGATCTTGATCGCGCGGGCCTCGCGCTCTTCGCGATGGACGCCCGCGTAGTAGAGCGGAAGAGTGACGTTCTCGAGGACGGTGAGATCGGCGATCAGATAGAACGACTGGAAGATGAAGCCGATGTAGTGGAGCCGTACCCAGGCGCGGTCGCGCGGCGCGAGCGTCGACACGTCACGCCCGCCGAGGTGATAGGTTCCCCGAGTCGGGCCGTCTAGACACCCGACGATGTTCATCAGGGTCGACTTTCCCGAGCCCGAGGGCCCCATCAGAGCGACGATCTCGCCCGACTCGACGTCGAGGCTCACGTCGTCGAGCACTGGGGATGTCATGTTCGGAAACTCCTTGCAGATTCCCCGGGCATCGACGACGGGAAACCCGCTCATCGGTGGCCTCGGAGCGAGAGAGACGGTGCCGCGGCGTTGTTGTCTCCGTTGAGCGCAAGCCCAATCGCGATGTCGTCGCCGACTCGCAGCTCTTGGCCTTCCGCAGGTCGGACCTCGGTAAAGGCCCCGTCGGAGAGCCCCACCTCGACTGGAACCTCCTCGAGATCCTCGCCCCGGATCCGCCAGATTCGACTTCGTGGTGATGCGCCTGGCGCCCCTTCCGGGGTGAATCTCAATGACGCCTCGCGCACTGCAAAAACGTCGTCGACCTGAGCGACCCTGATCCGGACCTGAGCGGTCATTCCGGGAAGCAGCAAGCGCTCGGGATTGTCCGCACCCACGGTGACCGTGTAGAAGATGGCACCGTGCTCGGTCTTCGGGTCGGGGCTGATGTGCTCGACGGTGCCCTCGAACACGCGCCCGGGGTACGTGGGAACCTCGAACTCCGTGGTCAGGCCAACGGACATCTCGCCGATGTCGGCCTCGCCGATCGGCGCCTCCACACGCATTCGGTCGAGCGGAGCCCCGATGCGAAAAAGACGGTCCAAAGGCCCGACCATCATCCCGGTGTGCGGCGGCACTTCGAGCATGAGGCCCGCGCGGGGCGCGACGATATCGGTTCGATCCCGGTCACGCCCCTTGAGCGCGGTTTGCTCGGCGGCCGCGACGCGTTCCGCTTTGGCCGCCTGAAACGCAGCGCGCGCCTTCAACATCTCAGAGCGAGCGGACTCGAGCGCGCTATCGCTGGCCAGGCCCTTCTTCGCGAGCCGTTCCGTGCGCTGAAGCGCTTGGGTCGCGCGCTGAACCGCGGCCGCGGTTTCGGACACCTTGGCGCGAGCGACTTGCAGCTCGGCCTCGGCAACCAGAAATGCGGTCTCGGCGGAGACTCGATCGAGATGAGCGAGCAAGTCGCCTTCTTCAACCTCGTCTCCCGGCTTGACGAGCACCTGCACCAGCTGTCCCTCGATCGGTGCCGGGACCTCGACCTGATCGACCAGCTCCAAGTGTCCGGTCACACGGATCTCTTTCACGAGCGACGTCTTTGTCACCGGATGGCCTTGATACGGGCTCGGCTTCGGCCCTCGCGTAAGTAGATAGGCCGCCACAGCGACCGCGATGACGCCGACCGAGACGGCAATGATGAGGACCCGGCTGCGAGAGGAGTCCAGCTCAGGAATCTCGAGCTTCTCCTCAACCGATGTTTGGGAGCTCGTCATGTCTCCCTACACCTATTCGTTTCGGCGACGAAATGCCAGTCAACGACGCGCGCCCAACGGCTCAAAGAATGACGGCGCAGATCTACGAGGTCGATCGTCGGGTAGTAGTGGGAACGACGTCCGACGCAGTCCTTTTTCGCCCACGGCGGGAAGACGATTGTCTATACTGGCCACTGCTACGAGGCCGATGCCGACTGCGCTCGAACCCGAAACGTCCTAGCGTTTCTCGGCTGCGTTTGGCGAGAAGCAGGCGTAGATTTCGGGGATGCCCACCGACTATCCCGCTGATCTCTACGCGGCCTTGCACGACGGTAATGAGGGAGACGAAGAGTTCTACTGCGCCGTTTGCGTCGGCGCCGACCGCGTGCTGGAGCTTGGTTGCGGCTCGGGACGCATCCTCGCTCTGCTCGCAGATCAGGTCACCGAGCTCTTCGGGGTAGACTCCTCCGAAGAAGCTCTCGCGCTTGCTCGAAGGAGTCTTCCTGCCTCGGTGGAGCTCCGGCGAGGCGACATGCGGACCTTCGATATCGGAAGCGGATTCGACCGTGTCTTGGTCCCCTTCAACGGCATCTACTGCCTTCCGGACCTCGCGAGCGTCCGGCGCACGTTCGCCCAAGTCGAAAAGGCACTCGCCCCGGGAGGGCTCCTCGTCTTTGACGGATATGCGGGCGATCCAATTCACGAAGACGATTCCGTCGAAGAAGGCTTCGACGAAGAAGCCCAAATCGCGACAATCGACGCGCGCGGTAAACGCTGGCGGGTCTTCGAGCAGAGCGAATACGAGCGCAGCGCTCAACGCTTCACGGTCCACTATCGCTATCGGGCCGAAGACGATGGAGAAGAGATCCTAGCGACGCTCCGCCACCGCTATCTACGTATCGAGGAGGCCATAGAAGCCCTCGAGACCGCAGGCCTCGAGCTACTCGTTGCCCATGGTGACTTCGACCAACGCGCCTACGGCAGCGACTCCGACCACATGATCATCACCGCCCGCAAGAGGAGTTGACGGTCGAAGCATCCTGCAGATCGCGCAACGGCAGCTCTGCTACGCACAATTCACGAAGTTGGGTCTTGATGGCATCGTCGCGATGCGGTTGGATGCGGCTCGTGAGGAGAGGACGAATCAGCGGGCTGTCATCATCGTGCAGCGCTCTTTCGCGCGTGGCGATCGGGGCGGCGATGATCGCGGCGTCGTCCGGCTGTGCGCGTCAGACGGTGGTCGCCAAGCATGGATCGGCGTATGTGGCTGCCGCCAACGCGGAACTTCAGCGCAGCACACTCGCCGCTGTCTTTTATCGCGGTAACCCTCTGCCGCCCGAGCCCGATACCGAGGAGCGTGAGCAAGCGCGTGCCCGAGTGAGCACTGCGTCGGAGTGGGAGCGCGCGCTGTTGGAGGAGCTCTACCCGGATGACGACGAGCTATGGGCGCTTGTGATGCGCGATTCCGACGGCGATGGCATCAAGGACTTTCGGGTCAGCGACTACTATGGCCGACTTCTCGAGGGCGACACGGATGTCGACGGCGATGGGCGCCCGAACACGTTGGATCCCGCACCCTACGTGCCGGACCTGGACGACGCCGAGGTGGGTTCCATTCCGGAGCATCTGAGCTGGCGCGTCGCCAGGAAATCTCCCGAGATGGCGTCGATCCAGGAGCAGTTGTTCCGCCACTACGGGATCTTGTTGGTCGAACGGTCGGCGGATTTCACGCCCGAGCTCACCGTCGCCACGTTCGATGCGATCGTACGTGTGCATCGAAACGTGCTCGGGTCGCGCCGGTTGCCGACACTCCGCGTCATCGCGACAGAGGAGTCCTCGCTGCTCTTCAAAGACGCCGAAGAAGGTGTCGGGGATTTTGCCCAGGTTCTCCCTGCGGCCGGTGTCATGGAGATCTATCGACGCGGCATCGACGCCCCGCCCCTCGTACAGCTCGGGTTCCTCTCCCACGAGATTTCGCACGCCGTGCAGTACGCACTCGATTCGAGCCGCGAACAGCGACGGGCGCTCCTGATCGATAACGAAGTGAGCGCACCGGCTTTCCACGCACTCGTCGCCCGATACGGCTGGTCCAGACGCTCGGTCGACGCCGATCCAACGGCCGAGTTTGAGTTGTTCCGCCCACAGTACATCTCGCCGGACGCATACGAGTATCTGTATCGCGAGGAAGGGCTCCCGGCATGGGAAGAGTGGCTCGCTGCGATCTACGAAGAAGTGGGCGAGGAGGGCTACTTGAGCGACCCACGAATCACCGAGCTTCACATCCTCGGAGACTACTCTCTTTCGAGCCCGTGGGAGTGGTACAGCGACCACGTGATCGCGTATCTGTACATGCAGATGTTCGACGCTCTGGGGGATGGCTGCACCGAAGCCGAGGTGGCGCAGCTACAGGCCAGCGCCGAGGCCGAAGTCTTGGCTCCCGAATGGCCTTACTTCCGTTTCGAAAATGCCCGGGGCGCCCCATTCCAACAGCATCTCGGCGAGGTGCAGCCGATCCGCGCAACCGACGCGAAGGACCTCGCACGACGCTACGTCCCCCGCAGCGAACGCTGCGACGGCTGAGCAACACCCTTCCCTCGCTTCGCGTCTCGACTCTCGACGCAAACCGGGTGTGCGGCTCGACCACGAACCCGAGCGCGGTAGGCTGCCGATCCATGCGGTAAGTTGAGCGCGCGACTCCATGGGCTCCGCTCGCGCTACCGGATGAGAACGGCGTTCGCTTCGATTGAGACCTCGGGAATGCGGCTGCCGGCGCCATCGGACTCGAGGTGCTTCTGCTCGGCCTCACTTCGTTCGCGTCGATAGACGGTGCCTTCGACCATCGCCTGCTCTCCAACGCTTTCCATCGGTACCGTGAACGCGTGGCCCGCCATAGGAACGAAGGCGCGTGCGCCACTCGAATCTGCGAGCTCGAGCCAGCACCCTCGCTTTTGGCATACGCGTTGGACCTGGCCTTCGGTGAGGACCTCTTGCCCCTCGTAGCGTTCGGGGTCCGACACGATCTCCGACAACGGGATCACGGTGCCCGTGGCCCGATGGAGCTGGCCATGAACGACCGGCGGCGGCTCCACAGACGACTTCGATTCTCCCACGGAGTCTCGCGACTCACACGCCAGGAGCAGGCACGCGATCAACGACAAGAGCCGGGCAGCCCAGACCATGACATGCAAGGGTTGCAGAACAGCTCGCGACGGCAATCGGTCGTCACGCGGGCATCGTTATATTGCTTGGCTCAGTCCTTCTCCTGTAGGCGGCCGGACGTGCAGGAATCCCGCGAGTGGCGGGGTGATTTCGGTCGACAGCGGTGCGAGGTCACGCGCTTGGTCGCGATGAGCCTGTCCTCGTAGCGCGGGGCACCGATTCATCGAGCGTCTGCGGTATTCAGGGACGCGCCCCTCTCATCAGAGGAGTCCCATGATTGGGTATTTCTTCAGCGACGCCGGCGCCATGCCCTGGGTCGCGAGTGCCGTAGGAGTCGGCGCGTTCATGAACGCCGTACTCACTGGCCCAACCAGCGAGTCGCTCGCCTGGTTTGCGATCCTGGTCGTTCATCGATTCCTCCCGAGTTGCCCTGGGGTCAGAGCCCAGTCAATCACTTCGGCGACGAAATTGGAAGAGGCGGGCACTGTTCTTCTGGCAGATCAGATGCGCGCTGAGAGTTACTTCTTCTTGGCGAGAACCAGCAAGTTCACTTTGTCCTCGGTGTCCGTCTCGTACCTCACGCTGATCTTCTTGATCGTGCTCTTGAGCGCGACGCCTACCGTGATCGGCCGACTCTCTTTGCCGTCACGAATCTTACCCAGTCGCTCGACCTCTTGATCGTCGCCGGTCAGAAAACCAATGGTGACCTCGTCGAGTTTCACGTCTCCGCCCTCTGCCCTGAACTTGATGAAGCGGTAGCGGCCGTCCTCGACTCCGATACGAAACGAGGTTTCCCCCTGCTTGTCCTTCAGCTTCTCCTTGCCGATCTGGTCCCATTTCTCGGCGGCCGAAACAGGCAAGGCTGAGAAAGCGCCAAACGCTGCAGCGACGACGAAAATAAACACAGCTTTCATGGTTCCTCCTACTCGAGCTCCCTTTCGTGCACTCTGTCTTCACGACGAGCGCCGCTCGACGAAGCATATCAGCGCATCGCTCGGCGCAAAGCGCGAAGTTCGACGCGCATCTCGGAGCGCAGGCCCAGCTTCGATGGGTCGAAGCGTTACGTCCCGTTGCACTCCCTCACGTCAACGTCGGGTCAACGGTCCAAACGGGGGAAGGTGCAACGACGTGCAGCGTCGATTCGTTCGCGTCACTAGCTCCAGGGCCAACGACCTCCCAATGCCCGAGCACGCTCCCGTGATGAGGACGGTCTTGTCGGTGAGGCGCATGGTGCCGGGCCTAGCGTCGATCGAGCGGGCCCGCTGGCGGGCGCGGCAAGGTCTGACTATGGTCCGCCCGATGCGATGACAGAGCCTTCCCCCAACCGTATCCAAGCCGCTCAACTCGGGCGCATGCTTCGCTTCGGCGTGGTTGGCCTGAGCGGCGTCGTCGTCAATCAAGGCCTCTTGATGCTGCTCCACGGAACGATCGGCGCGCCTCTCTTGCTCTCGAGCCTCATCGCCATCGAGGTTTCGATCCTCACCAACTTCCTGCTCAACCACACTTGGACGTGGCGGGTACCGCTTGGCGAGCCCGGCCTGCTCCGACGGGTGGTCCAGTACCACGCTGCGGCCGTCTTGGCAGCGTTCGCAGGCAACGTCATCGTCTTGATAGGCTCCGTCGAGCTCTTGGGTATCGACTACCGAATCGCGAACCTCATCGGCATCGCGGTCGGGACGGCGATCAACTTCACCGCCAACGAGATCTGGATCTTCCGCTCGCGCTGAGCGACTACTGCTCGATCAATCGCCGGAATCTCGCTGCGACAGACCCAGCAGATCCGACCGAGGTTGAGCAGAAAGCGGAATTGTCACGCAACAGCGCGATCCGGCTGACCGATAAACGCGGCTCGTAACCGGGTCGGTCATTGGTCGGGGCGACTGGATTCGAACCAGCGACCTCATGCTCCCAAAGCATGCGCACTACCAGGCTGTGCTACACCCCGAGGCCCCGGAAGTAGCCGATGGCCAAGGCTTTCGCAACTCTGGCACCCGGTTCGCCGCCCAGTGTGTGATTTGCTCGCGCTGTGCTAGAGCGCGGGCTCCATGTCTGACCTCCTTAGTCTAGAGCGGGCTCCCGCGGGCCTCAGCGCCGCATTGCGCAATGCGGGATTCGAACAGCTCACCTCCATCCAACAGGCCGTCCTCGAGCCGAAGCTCGCGAATCGCGATCTTCGCATCTCGTCGCAGACGGGGTCTGGTAAGACCGTCGCGCTCGGTCTGCTACTGGCCGAGACCGTCGCGAGCGCATCGGCAAGCCGCGCCCTTGCCAAACCTGCCAAGTCCAGGGTCGCCACGCCGGTCGCCCTGCTGATCGCCCCCACCCGTGAGCTCGCGGGTCAA